>NZ_JASATP010000024.1:0-84839 GCF_038440375.1 Bacillus sp. OTU530 | reverse complement strand
TAGTTCATTCTTATCAAATAAAATTTCTTTACCAATCTTTATAAACGGTAGATGTTTATCCTTTCTCCAACGATCAATGGTCGAACGACTCACACCTAAATAATTAATTGCTAGCTGCATATCCATTAGATTAAAACGGTTGCTTGACATCTGAATATCCCACCTTTAAATATAAGAGGATTGAAATACAGGCAGTGGCGTGATCAAATCTATAATCTTATTACGAATTTGCATAAAGTCCTCCCCTGTTCGCAGACGAAGACGCGGTAAAGAAATTGGTATTATTTCATTAACTCTACCTGGTCCTGGTGTTAAAACAATGACTCTATCAGCGAGATAAATTGCTTCTTCTATATCATGTGTAACGAGAATAAACGTTATATTTTCAGCTTGCCAAATACGTAAAAGCTCTTCTTGTAACTTCTGCCGTAAAAATAAATCGAGTGCTGCAAAAGGCTCATCCATTAATAGTAATTTTGGCTTCAAACATAGGGCTCTTGCGATCGCTACTCGCTGTCTCATCCCTCCAGATAATTGATTGGGATAAAGGTTGGCTGCTTTCTCCAGATCGAGTAAATGTAAATATTCTTCTAAACGTTTTTTCTTTATTACGGTACTCGCATTTGCCATTTCTAAACCAAATAGAATATTTTTTCTGACCGTTAGCCAAGGAAACAGTGCATAATCTTGAAAAACAAATCCTTTTTCTAGAGAAGGCCCGACCACCTTTTGACCTTCAAACTTGACATTACCACTCGTTGCATTGTCAATTCCAGCTATCATTTTTAAAAGTGTGCTTTTCCCACTTCCAGAAGGTCCTACTATGCAAACAAATTCCTTTTCATGAATGGACATTGATATATTACTAAGTGCTTCCACATTTTTTTGACCGACATTATACGCCTTTGTAACTTTCTCCAGCGTAACAAGCATTTATTATCCCTCCCAACTATCAAATGTTATTGCCATTTAATGATGTACGTTTCGATGCTGCGAATAATCCGTACAGAAGTAAATCCAAGAATACCAATTGTGAACATCCCAATAATTGAAAGGTTGTAATCCATTAAATGATAAGCATACCATGTTGCATAGCCTATCCCCGTTTGTCCCGACATCATTTCAGCTGTAATGACCCCCATCCACGATGCCCCAATTCCAACCGAAAGCCCCGTAAAAATTTGTGGCAAAGCCGCAGGAAAATAAATTCTCCAAATCGATTGGATTGGACCACAACCTAAACACCGTGAAGCATCTACAATCGATGACGGCACTCGTTTTACTGCATCCATACTATTAATAAAAATAGGGAAAAATGCACCAATAAAAGTAATAAAAATAATACTGCTTTCTATCGTACTAAATAAGAGCATTGCAATTGGCAAATAGGCGATGAGAGGAATCGGACGAAACAATTCAAGATTTGTATAAAGAGCTTCACTTATTTTAGTGCGCGAAAGCCCAACCCACAGTCCCAATGGTACCCCACTTACTAATCCCAAAAAGATACCAGCTAAGACCCGTAGAGTGCTAGTTACAATATCTCGATAGTACGCAGCGGTAAATAATTTCTGATACCATACTGTTAATACATCTATTGGTTTTGGAAGATTTCCAAATTGTAATGGCCAGTTCACGTTCAGAACAACTAATAAGTGCCATCCAAGAAGAAATGCTAAAACAGCTAAACCCCGGACTAGATATGGTTTGACATTCTGTTGTAATGATGTTACAAGTATTGTTGATCCCATCATTAATACACCCTCTCTTTAATCCACTCTCCTTGAAGTTCAGCATCGGTTACATACTGCTTTCCTTGTTGTTCAACGGCTTCTCTTAAATAGCTATCATCAATAAAGTTCTCTAGCTTGATATTTTCATCTAATCGTTTAATACTCGTTAAAAACTTGATACTACTGTTTAAGGTATCGATATCTTTTTGATAGATGGTTGAATCAAATCTAATATTCTCTACCATTTTTAACGTAATTTCGTAAGGATACTGACTTTCCTCTTGGAAAATTGCAGCTGCTTTTTTTGGGTCATTCAATGCCAGCTGATGTGCTTCATTTAATGCTTGCAGGAAAGCAACAACATAGCTCCGATTCTTTTTTGCCCAATCCGCATTGGCAACAACTCCAGCTAAATAGTCTACTTTTGTTTCTTCTCCAGAAAGCAAAATATCACCAACATCCTTGGATTTAATTAAACTAGGGTATGGTTCCCATGTTGCATGAGCAGAAACTTTATTTTGTTCAATGCTCTGCATACCAACCGTTACAGATTGATCCACAATCTTCACGTCTTGAACTAAATTATGTTGCTTTAGAGCATCGAGAAGCATACGATGAGAACTACTGCCGATCGGTGTTGATACTGTTTTTCCTTTCAGATCCTCTATACTTTTTATTTCACTTCCTTTAGGCACAACAATTGCTTGATTTTTCCCATCATGTCCCTTTCCGTCAAAAGCTAAAAATACAGAATTATAGTTCGATTGCTTTAAACCGGCTCCTGCATTAAGTAATGTCGGCATATCCCCTAAAAAAGAAATTTGAATTTTACCACCTACCATGCTGTTATTTAAAACCGAGCCTGCATTTGCATCAAACCATACAATATTAAAGTCTTTATCTGGGTGTTGTCTTTTCAAATACTTTTCAAATAATCGTTGATTTTTGACGATAAGCGCTCCCCATGTTTGGGCAGTCGGTGTTTGATAACCAATCGTTATTGTTTCCCTTCCATCACTATTAGCAACAGTTGGACTTACCTTACCTGAGCAACCTTGAACAAAGGAGACAACCAGCAGTAGTAATGATACTAAGAACAATTTACTTTTAACGAACATTCTGTTCACTCCTTATTATGGGTGATGGATATTAAGTTATCCATCACCCATAATTTTATTTTCAACGAACTAAGTAAGGTAAATTGACGGTCACGGCACCAACCGGACAATCAGTTTGGCAAGGTGTGCAATACCAGCATTCATCATATTTCATATATGCCTTCTTCTCATCATCAAGCGCCAAAATTCCCATTGGGCATACCTGAACACAAATATCGCATCCGATACATTTATCTCGATCAATAATGATACTCGCTTCTGTGCGTTGAGAAACCAATTTAGTAGATAGATTGCTCATTTTGTATCTCCTTTTCCGCTTCGACATTATTACTTTGATCAGTCTCTAAAATATACTCAGGTAGTTCTCTTGAAAAAATATTCATTGAACCATCTTGCTCTTTTTTCACAATGACTCTTTTTAACCAGTTCTCATCGTCCTTTTTTGGATAATCTAAGAAATAGTGATAGAATCCCCATCTACTTTCTTTTCGATAAAGAGACGCTTTTGCCATCATCTCAGCACAATCTAAAATACTATGAATCTCCAATGCGCGCCCAAGTTCATGAGGGTCTTTTGCTCCTAATAGGTTCATGTCAACCTTACGAAAATGCTCAATTTTCTCTAGAGCTATTTCCAGTTTTATTGTTGTTTTAGGAGGCATCATATATTGTGTGACGATACGACGTATTTTGTATTCTACTTGATGATGTGGAACACCATCAGGATTTTGAAGCGGTTTAAGAATTCGTTCCTTTTCTTCAATAATTTGTACTTCATCCACATCAAGTAATGTTTGTTTTGCTGCAAAATTAGCAGCATTTATCCCAGAGATTTTCCCAAAGGTAAGGGCTCCTAATAAATATTGATGCGGAACGCAAGCCATATCTCCGGCTGCATAAAGACCCTTCATTGACGTTTCAGCTTCATGGTTAACCAGAACACCTGCTGCACTATGTCCACTGCAAAGCCCAATTTCGGAAAAATGAAGTTCAACCATATCCGTCCGATAATCTTTTCCCCTACCTGCGTGGAACGTACTTCTACTAGGTCGTTCATTATTGTGTAAAATTGCTTCAATTTTACTCACAGTTTCATCGTCAAGATGGCTCATCTTTAAATAAAGCGGCCATTCTCCTTTATTAGCAAGCTTCCACATATTCATAATTAAATCGCCGCTCCAATAGTCACATCCGGTTACACGCTTACCTTCTGCATTAGCTGTGAACCCGCCATATGGCCCCGCGACATAGGCACAAGCTGGACCATTGTAATCCTTCATAGTGGGATTAATTTGATAGCATTCAATTCCTGTCAGCTCCACTCCAGCATGATACGCCATCGCATATCCTTCACCAGAATTGGTTGGATTTTCATAAGTTCCATATAAATAACCACTATCAGTAAGACTCATTCGTCCCGCGGCACCAGCGGTGAGGACAACCGCTTTTGCTCTAACAATGATGAAATCTCCTTTGAATACGTCAAAACCTAAGGCCCCAACTACTTGATTTCCTAAAGTTAACAATCTAGTCACCATAACCCGGTTAACGACTTTAGCTCTCATTTTTTTAACCTTTTTAGCTAATATGAGTTTCAAATCATTAGCCTTTGGCATTGGCAGAACATATTTTCCTTTTCGATGGACACGATGAACAACATAATTTCCTTGGCTGTCTTTTTCAAAATCTACTCCCCATGAATCCAATTCTTTAACGATTTCGTAACACTCACTCGCTTGTCGATAAACAGCCCTTTGGTCAATTATTCCATCATTGGAAGCTGTGATCTCTAAGGTATATTCCTCTGGGGTAGCATGACCTGGAATAATAGCATTATTTAAACCATCCATCCCCATTGAAATTGCACCACTTCTTCGTATATCTGCCTTATCTAGGATGAGCACATCCAAATCAGGATTTGTCTCCTTAGCTTTGATTGCTGCCATTGTCCCAGCCGTTCCTCCACCTACAATCAGAACATCTGTTACATACTCTCTTGTCTCCACTTTCCCCTCATTCCCCTCTTTTTCGTTTTGCTGTATTCAGTTTTATTCATCACCTTAACAAAAAAGAGGTACTTATCTAAAAATTAGATGAGTACCTCTGGTTGCCCAGTCGGAATACAAATAAAACCGATGTCTTTAGTTGGTTAAATCTTCAAAACAAATTTATCATAGTTATTATTAAGAGACAATAGCTTGATTACAAATAAAGACTAATGAGGAACAATGACGAAAATGAATAAAATTCATCCCAAAAACACTAACGCCCCTACCTCAGTCGTGTGGAGGGGGAAGTCCAACGATAGGTGGAGGATAATATTTGGTAAGCAATAGTCTCCATGGGTAAAGAACAAATCTTCATTGATAGATTTCTTTGAAATAAGTTCAGTAAAAAGTTCCTTTGCTTCCATGCCGATTCTCACTCTTTATAAGAATAAAAAATTAATAACTTGTAAGAGTGATTTTTTTATATCTTATCCCTTGACAGTATCCTCCATAAGCTCTAATATATTGACTAACCCGATCGGATTAAACTACTTTGACACCTATAGAAAATATGCCGACCAGACACCTGGAGGCCAGAGCTATGCTCTGGCCTCCTTTGTTTATCCAAGCTTTATCGGTCCATAAGGAAGGATGATGTAAATAAAAGCCAATCAGTAATATTAAGAAATCCACATGTGTTCAGGTAACGGCATTTCCGGCACTGGCCAAACAAATTAATCAGGAGGTATTCATTATGAGCGTAATTGATAAAAGTCACCACACTAATAAAGGTTTGGAGATTCATCCGATAGCAGGTCGAATTGGCGCAGAGATCAGCGGGATTCGTCTATCTGCGGATCTTGACACCTCGACAGTTCATGAGATTCGTCAAGCTTTGTTGCGGCACAAGGTAATTTTCTTCCGTGGTCAGAATCATCTTGATGATGAAGGACAAGAATCATTTGCCCGATTATTAGGAAATCCAGTTGCCCATCCAACCGTACCTACGAAACAGAATACTGATTACGTGCTTGAGCTTGATTCCGCTCATGGCGGACGTGCTAACTCCTGGCACACAGATGTAACATTCGTGGACGCATATCCACAGATTGCAACTCTTCGTGCTGTTGTCATTCCATCTGCTGGCGGTGATACCGTCTGGGCAAATACCGCAGCCGCTTATCAAAGTCTTCCTCCGGAGCTGCGTGATCTTGCCGATCGCCTCTGGGCCCTGCACAGCAATGAATATGACTATGCGAGAAACCGCAATAATGTTTCATCAGAAGACGAGAAACGCTATCGTGAAGTATTTACCTCCACTTTATACGAGACTGAGCATCCAGTCGTACGGGTTCATCCGGAGACAGGAGAGCGCACACTTGTGCTGGGACATTTCTTCAAGAAATTTCTAGGCTTATCATCATCTGACTCAGCCCATCTGTTTTCAATCTTACAAGGATACATTACTCAGCTAGAGAACACTGTGCGCTGGCACTGGAATGTTGGAGATGTGGCAATTTGGGATAATCGAGCAACACAGCATTATGCAATTAATGATTATGGCGATCAGCATCGTGTAGTACGACGGATCACGATAGATGGCGATGTACCTGTTAGTATTGATGGCCGACGCAGTGTTACTCGAAAGAAAGCGACGAATCTCCCGAATAAAGCGTAATTAAAACTTGTTCCATATGATACAAATTCATTTCTGTTACTAAGTCCCATGGAGAAAGTGCCGAATAATTCCGCTATCGGAATGAAATCGGATAATGGTAAAATACAAAGCTTTTCGCTAACTGTATGTACGAGATTATATGAAAAACACTTAACGACTTACTGTTAAGAAACCGATAAGTAACACCCACTGTAGTTAGAGTAAGCTTAGGCGGGAATACGTTTTACCCGCCGTTTCTTAAGGGGGTATAGCCAAGTGGTAAGGCATGGGTCTGCAAAACCTTTATTTCCCTGGTTCGAATCCAGGTACTCCCTCCTACGTTTATTTTGTTAAGGGCCTTTTTGTACATTTTATAGTTCACTATTGAACTACCCGCCACTTCCCGACTTTGCGTAAAGTGGACAAATCCTAACTTGGGAATACGATCCCATTGACAATTCCAAGTATATCAATTAGAATAATAAGTAATTAAATAAAAAAGTGAAAATCTCTTATCCAGAGAGGTGGAGGGACTGGCCCTGTGAAACCTCAGCAACCACATGCTTGATTTTGTATGGTGCTAATTCCAGCAAAGCTTAGCTTTGGAAGATAAGGAGAGGTGTCTTTCTAATACGAAAACCCTCTTCTTAGGAAGAGGGTTTTCGTATTAGAAAGGGGAATCTTTAATGAGCATCAGAGAGACACAGTTGGAGGTAAACGATTATTTAGATTTGTACTTGTATGCCGAAAGCATCAATGATACATCATGGCAACAAGAAATTATGGAAAAACTCCAAAATTTCCATAACGAGGTTCAGAAAGAAAATCAATCCTTCGCGCTTGATAATCTTTTAGAAAAATACAAACATCTTAATGAAGAAATTCTTACTCTTTACAATCAAATAAGAAGTCAACCTTCTAATAGCTATTTACAAGATAAAGTTTTGAAACTGAAACAGCAGCGCATTTCATTAGGACGTGAAATTCATTTAGCGAAAAATCAGCCTCCAAAGATTATATAGTAGACAAAACAATTTGGTTTAGATATTTTATACAATGATGAGTATTGATAGAAAAAGTACCCTATCTATTAAGATAAGGTACTTTTTCTATGCTTATTAGCATTTTTCTTTCATAGTAACCATCATATTCATCATAGATGTCATCATCTCATCACATTCTTGCATTTTAGACATCATTTGATCCATAGGCATGTCCATGTTCATATCACACATCTTATCCATCGTCATTTTCATACAATTCATTTCACACATCATTCTTTCCATACACGCCATCATCATCATCTGCATACACATTTTTTCCATTTTACATTCCTCCCCAGATATATGTATTGAATAAACAGGAAATAAAAAGCGCATAAAAAGTTCCGCAAACGTACCTAGTAATTGATTTGTTGCAGCAACATTATAGTACTGGATCATGCAAATCAAATTACTATCATACTTGTGAACTTTTTATGCGCCTCTTGTCGTCAAGTCAGCGTTTCCTTATTTACCCAATATTGATTATATAATGGAAATATGTAACTTTCAATCCAAAATTATACTATTTTACTTACATTTAATACTTTTACTTTTATTTAAAATGTAATTTTCTATATTGTTTTACTGGAATCCGCTTTGATTTTCCACGCCAACTCTAAAAATCCACCTAAATTAGGTAGATTTTTAGAATATTACGCCTGAGTATTCATCTTATCCCCAAATCAAGACCGTGTTGCAGCGTAAAGGTCTTGTTGGCAGGATAACATGTTTTCGAGTGCAAATGAGCATTCTCCTGCTCTCGAATGGCAAAGCATGCCATCACGAGTATAGTTACAAACTGTTGTCACTTTTTTAGGCATAAGAAAATCCCTCTTAGATAAACAGTACTGTCTACTTAAGAGGGACAATATCAAAAGGGGAAGTCTGCCTAAAGCGAGATTCAATTTATATAAGTTATTTGGAGCACTATCATCATTCACAGATAAACAAGTATATTAGGATTCTATGTTCCTAAAAACATATTTACACCACAATTCTATTCATTACAGATTACTTAATCCCATTGATTTAATAATTCCCTCGAACTATTATATAAAAAATAAGCAGCCTTTATAATGGCTGATTCATCTAGGGTAAATGCAGGATGATGCCACTCCTCATTTCCGTTTGTACCAAAAAAAGCAAATGTCCCTGGTATATCGTTAAGATAGTATGCGAAATCCTCACCAGCCATTGATAGTTCTGGATCCGTAACAAGCAGGGATTGCTGCTGAGCAGCATTCCGAGCTATCTCTGTCACGGCCTTATGATTAACCAGTGGTGGCGGACCTGGAAACCAGTCAATCTTAACTTTCTGTGAAAAAGCTGCGGCAACTGCTTCGACAATTGTATAGAATTTTGCTTTTACGTCTTCACGAATCGCAGTGTCAAAGGTACGAATGGTGCCTTCAAGTATGACATCATCCGGAATAACGTTCCATGTGCTGCCGCCTACTATTTTCGTCACACTCAATACAGCGCTTTGGAGCGGAGACACGCTCCTACTGACAACTGTCTGAAGGGCAGTGATAAGATGCCCGGCTGTTACAATCGGATCCTTTCCATGTTGCGGTATTGCTGCATGGCTCCCTTTACCATAAAGAACGATATGAAAACGATCCACCGCTGCCATTAAAGGTCCTTCTTTTAAGCCAATTGTCCCGACAGGCAGCTCTGGTTTATTATGAAGCCCAATAATCGCCTCCACTCCATTCAATTGTTCATCTGCTATCACCTGGTTTGCACCTCCCCCTAATTCCTCTGCCGGTTGAAAGAGCAGGCGCACTGTTCCCTTCAGTTCTGACTGATTTTTTTTCAAAAGATAGGCAGCACCAATAAGAGCCGCTGTATGAAAATCATGACCGCAAGCATGCATGACCCCTTTTACTTTTGAGGCATAGAGAAGTCCTGTTTTCTCCTCGATTGGAAGTGCGTCAATATCTGCACGCACAGCAACTATTGGACCAGGTTTTCCTCCTTGGATGTCTGCAAAGACGCCTGTTTTTAATTCCGTTTCCCGAATCACAATGTCTAGTTCACGCAACCATTTTTCAATGGATTTGGTTGTTTCAAATTCTTGGTTTGATAATTCTGGATATTGATGCAATTGACGACGAATCGATATCAAATGAGCCTCTAATTCTGTCTGATTCATAGCGTGCTCCTTCCTATAAGGTGAAACTTCCATCAGAGGCAGTTTTCCCTCTGATGGTTAGCTGTATCAATCGAGGTTTTACACATTGTTTAGCCCCTCTTAACTTCTTCGATTTTCCTATTCTTTAAGTAGATAGATCACAACCTGTTAAACTCGGATAAATCTAAACGATAGCATTTTACTAAAATATCATTGTTCATAAACTCTTTTGTTTGATCTCGCTTAAAACCAAGCCATTCATATAAACGAATCGCTTTTTGCATTTTATCACTTGAGTGCAAATATAATTGATTTGCTCCTTGAGACTTTGCAAAATGAACACCCGCTTTTAATAATTCTTGCGCCACACCACGTCCTCTTGCCTGAGGATGGACAGCTAACAGGCGAATAATTGGTGAAAAAATTTGTAATTCAGGCTTTTGGTAGGCCTTTTCAGATGACTCGAATAACTGTAGTGTCCCGAGAATATTGCCGTCGCTTTTCGCAATTAATATCTTTTTCACATCTGGATTATCAACCGATGCCTTAATATTTGTTAAATAATTCTCCCAAACTTGAGAATTTGTATATTCATGCTCATACTGCCGATAGCTTTCAACCAATAAACGCCGAACCGTTTCTTTTTCTTCCTCTACTAACTCATCAATTATGATTTGGTTTGTCACCACAACTCCACCTTTTTCTCTATGATTTACTATTTAATTAACCTGTTCTTTTAGAGGTGTAAAGAAAGATTCACTTGATATCCGTTGTAAAAATCGGCGAGTGCGTTCTTCCTTCGGAGCATGGAAAATTTCTAAAGGTGTGCCTTCCTCAATGATTACTCCTTCATCCATAAACAAGACACGATCAGATACCTCTTTGGCAAAACTCATTTCATGTGTGACAACAACCATCGTAATTCCTTCTTGTGCAATAGTCTTAATGACGGATAGAACATCCCCCACTAGCTCAGGATCAAGAGCTGACGTAGGCTCATCAAAAAGAATTACCTCCGGATTCAGCGCTAACGCCCTTGCTATTCCTACTCTCTGTTGCTGCCCCCCTGATAGCTGGGATGGATAGTGATGTAATTTATCACTTAGCCCCACTTTCTCAAGCACCTGCTCACTGTGATTTCTCGCCTCCTTTTTCTTAACCTTCTTTGCAGTGATTAAACCTTCCATCACATTTTCCAATACTGTTTTGTGGGCAAATAAGTTGTAGTGCTGAAACACCATGGCAGATTGTTTTCTTAGTGACAATATTTCCTTTTTCTTCGCTTTTTCTGAATGGACCTGTACATTTCCAATTTGAACAATGCCCGTATCAGGTGTTTCCAAAAAGTTCAGGCATCTTAGTAATGTTGTTTTCCCTGATCCGCTCGGACCAAGAATCGTAACCACTTCCCCTTTTTCTATTTTCAAGTTAATTCCTTTTAGCACAGGCTGCTTATTAAATGATTTTTTTATTCCTTTTAAATAGATCATGATACGCCTCCCCGATTATAGGCTGTCACCTTTTTTTCTACTAAAAATGAAAGACCCTCCACTAGAATGGTAAGACCCCAATAAATAATACCTGCAGCAATAAAAGCTTCTAGAAATTTCAAGTTTGTTGATGCAACAATATTCGCAGCACCTGTCAATTCTTTCTCTGATACGAGAAATGCAATGGATGATGTGTGTAAAAAACCGACAAAAATATTTGTGAAATTCGGAATAGACTGAGCTAATGCCTGAGGTAAAATAATTCGGATCATCGCTTGAAACCTGGTCATTCCAACGGAATAAGCTGCTTCCATTTGTCCTTTTGAAACGCTGATAATACCGGATCGGATCATTTCTGATAAATAGGCACCTGCGGCCAAGGATAAGGCTATTAAAACAAACAAAATAACGGGAATAGAATTAGATTGAATCCCCAAAGCAAACTTTGCAGAAATTCGATCAATGAGCAATGGAAATCCAAAATAAATAAGCATAATATGCATGATAATAGGTGTTCCCCTAAAAAAGGATACATACCCATTTGCTGCATGATAAAGATATCTCACTTTATAGACTCTAACGAGTGCAACACTAATACCTATTAAAAATCCAAGCAATAAGGGAACAATCGTTAAGGTGAGAGTAATAGGAAGGGCCTTGCTAATTTCCTTAAAAGCTACCCAAATAAAGGGAATATCGATTGTCATTTTCACTCCTCCTTTTTAAGCCGCAGCAGATACATCAGCTTTCTGATAACGATTGAAATATTTTTCTAGCTTACTAAATACTTTTTCAAACAATAACACTACAGCATAATAGATAATAGAAAGGGATATATACACCTCTAGTGCATGTGCTGTTGATGCAATAAGTGTATCGCCTCTTCCCATCATGTCCATTACACCGATCGTAAAAGCAAGTGAAGTATCCTTTAATGAGCCGATGACAGAATTCGCCATATTCGGGAATGCAATCCGTATGGCCTGTGGCAGAACAATTCGAAAAAAGTTTTGGCTGCTGGTCATTCCGACAGAATAGGCCGCTTCCGTTTGCCCATAATCAACGGCACGGATTGCTCCTCGAAAAATTTCAGCAAAGCCAGCTCCATTACTAATCGCATACGTAATAATGACAAAATAAATGGCATCCATCTTAGAAATATCAATATGAAAAAGCATAAGAACTGCAGGTAAGCCATAAAAAACAAGGAATAATTGGATTAAAATTGGTGTCCCGCGAATAAATGAAACATATACAATGACCAGTTGATTGAATACAGGAATTTTAAATAACCTCGGTATAGCTGCTGCTATACCGAGGACAAGTCCTAGAAAAATAGATGCTGTTAAAATCTGTAGAGTTACCCCTAGGTAATGAAATAGAGTCGGAATAAACTCGATTATTAGCGTAGGATCAAATGCTTTCCCCATCCTTATACAACCTCCTAAAGCTTACTTCTAACCGATTAAAAGTTAACCGTATAGTCAGCACCTAACCATTTCTTACTCAATTCACTAATTACTCCTTCCTGTTTCAATTCAACAAGTGCTTCGTCGATTCTTTTTTGTAGAGGTGTTTCATCTTTTCTCAGCAGGAAATAAACTTTTGAATTAAGCAGCGGTTCACCTACTACTTTTTGCTGAGCATCAACTGCATCATTGTTAAAATCCACAGAAAACGGTGTTGTGATTGTCGCATCCGCTCGACCGGTTTTAATTTGATTAATCGTGGAATCAGGTCCATTACCTGCATAAACAATTTCAATCCCAGCGTTATTTTCCTTGTTATACTTTTCTAAAAAAACAGCTGAATTACTAGTTGCACCTACGATTACCTTTTTTCCTTTTAAATCTTTAATGGATTGAATATCATTGTTATCTTTACGTACAGTTACATGAAGAGGAAAGATATTATAGGGTTCTTTATTAAAAAGAAACTTCTCTTGTCGCTCTGCATTCACTTCCATTTGGTGGGCAATAAAATCAATTTTCTTTGTTTCAAGACTTAATAAAAGATTTGAAAATTCCATTGTTTTAAACTCAAATTCGTATTCAGGCAGCTTTTCATCAATTTTTCGAACTAATTCAACGTCATATCCGGTTAACTTCCCGTCCTTATCAATAAAGCATACATTAGGAAACTGTGTCCCTGTTCCCACTATGATTTTTTGTACTTTCGATTTCCCTTTAGCAGCTTCCGAGCCTGCACTTGAAGCTGTTTTCGTTTCTTGAGAAGAGCATGCCCCAACCACTACAGCAAGAAGTAATGCCATAAAACTCATTAATGTTTTCTTCATTCTAATTTCCACCCGTCCTTTAGTTACTAACATTCGCTACTGGATTATCAATTACGTGATATAGTGTCTCATCTAAGATTTTGCGAAGGTATACCATTTTGTCTCCATCCTTTTCCTTTTTATAGAAGACCTTATAACCTCTTCTTTCGTAAATAGAAACAAGCCATGGATGCCGTTCAGCTGTTGCTAGATCAACGGCAGGTGCCTTCACCTGATCTCGAAGAACCTTTTCTTCCACCCAAGTTAACAATTTTGAGCCAATCCCCTGCTGTTTGTATGCTGGGTCCACCGCAAACCACCAAATAAAGGGATACGGACTGGAATGCTGAGAATCTGCCCATGGAAAGCGAACTGTGACAGTTGCAATAATGCGGCCGTCTTGCTCTTGCACGTAGGTGGCATTTCGCTCGATATTACTGATAACAAGCTGCAGATCAGCTGTTGCAGCTGTGAATTTAATATTCAATTCACGAATAGGTTCGTAAGCTCGAAGTGTTAAATCAAGCACTGCCGGCGCATCTTCAACTGATGCCAATCGAATATGCTGCGTCATTACTCTACCCCCAGTTTTAACTTATTAAACTTATTAAGTTAGTCGGAATTATTCTAAAACTTTACTCTGATTAAATTTCTCAAGTACCTTTTCAAGATGTTCAATTCCTACTTTCGTTACCCCCTCATATACTTCCCCTTGACCAATTTCCACGACAGGTACATGACGAACACCATACTTGATTTCTAAAATATCCCGGCGCTCATCATGATTAGTAACATCAATTGTTTCATATTCAATTCCTTTATCTTCTAAATATTGTTTAACCTCTCCGCAATAATGACAACCTTCTTTGGCCCACACTACAACCGATAACTCTCTTCGCATCATTTCATTCCTCCCTTTAATTCTTCGTATTATAATGCCTTTAACGAAAAAGGCTCCCCATTCAAGATATAAAACATCTTAAATAGAGAGCCTCTAGTCGTCTAGTCGGCACAAATATCTATCACTTTTAGAATTTTTATTATCTAGTATCAACGGTTTGTAACCCCTTTTGCATAACGATTTTCTGGAAACGGAATTCCTAGGTTGCCAAACAATGTATCTGCCTCATATTCCGTTCTAAACAATCCTCGTTCTTGAAGAATTGGCACAACAAAGTCTACAAAATCATTCAACCCATTAGGAACGCTTGAACCAATAATGAATCCATCAGCCCCCTTACCTTCAAACCATTCCTGAATCAAATCAGCTACTTTTTCCGGAGTTCCGATGAAAGGAGTCCTTGGTGTAGTCTCCTTTAACGCAACTTGGCGAAGCGTTAAATTTTGTTCCTTTGCTTCTTGCTTAATACGATTGGTGTGGCTTTGGAAACTGTTGTTACCTAAGTCGCCCAGTTCAGGAAACGGTTCGTCCAGAGGATATTGTGAGAAATCATGATGTTCAAAATATCGGCCTAGGTAATCAAGGGCTTTATCAATTGATACCAGGTTAGCAAGTTCTTGGTATTTTCTTTCTGCCTCTTCTTCCGTTGCGGCAATAATCGGTGAAATCCCAGGCAGGATGACGAGCTTATCTGGATTACGCCCAAAAGCTTTGGCCCTGTTTTTCACATCCTGGTAAAATTTTTGTGCAGATTCTAATGTTGGGTGTCCTGTGAAGATTGCATCTGCTTCTTTAGCTGCAAGGTTTTTTCCAGCTTCAGATGAGCCAGCTTGAAAAATAACCGGCCGCCCTTGTTTAGATCTACCAATATTAAGCGGTCCCTTTACAGAGAAAAACTCTCCTCTATGATTCAATGGATGCAATTTTGCAGGATCAAAAAACACCCCAGACTCTTTATTGCGAACAAAGGCATCATCTTCCCAAGAATCCCATAATCCTTTTGCTACCTGAAGGTATTCAGAAGCAATTCTGTATCTTTTAGCGTGATCAGGATGTTCTTCAATCGTCTTGCTAAAGTTTAAAGCTGTTTTCTCCAGTGGAGAAGTAACGACATTCCACCCCGCGCGGCCATGACTAATTTGATCAAGCGAAGCAAATTGGCGTGCAACATTAAATGGTTCACTATACGAAGTTGACACCGTTCCGACAAGCCCTATTTTTGAGGTGACAGCAGCAAGGGCGGACAAAATAGTAAGTGGTTCAAAACGATTTAGAAAATGAGGAATAGATTTCTCATTAATATGCAAGCCATCTGCGATAAAGACTAAGTCAAATTTTCCTTCTTCAGCCTTCTGAGCCTGATTTGTATAAAACTCTAAACTGACGCTTGCATCCGCTTGAATATCAGGGTGCCTCCATCCCGCAATATTTCCACCGACCCCATGAACAATTGCACCAAATTTCAACTTTCTTTGATTAGACATCAGGAATCCTTCCTTTCATAATTCGTAGTTTTTAGATAGGAATACTTTTAATGTTGATATGCTCAATCCTATCACTTGCAGAATAGAAATTCTATACTTTAACTGATAGAAAAATTTATTATATTCATTCATAAAATCTATCAAAAAAGTAACAGTTCCGACTTGCCTGAATAGTGTTCAAATCTCTAAAATACCCAAAACTAAGGCTCGTTTACTCAATGAAACGATGACAGGCTCCCCTTATGGCTTGACATGTTTAAGTAAGAACTGCTTTCTTATACTATCGTAGATTGTTTGCTTTCCCAGACTGTACTAGGAATTTCACGTCGAAGCACTGGCATAACGTCAGTAGCAAATCTCTCAAGCTGCTCATGTTGTTCTGCTTTGCTTAGCCCCTCCACACTTATACTTTGTACTTGGTGTCCGAATGCTTGATGATATTCTAATATTTTCTCTATCACTTGATCAGCACTTCCTACTAAAGCTGAACCATTTTGAATATGATCTTCAAGATCCGTAAATGGAGATTGATTGAACTTCGATGCATCTGTCCTCATATACATATCATAATATGGACGATAACGTTTGATAGCTTCTTCCGTTGTATCGGCCAAATATAAGCCCCTAGCGCCCGCACCGACAACAGCTTTACTAGGATCATATCCGTAATATTCCAATCTTTCACGGTAATGGTCAATTAATGCTTTGTACTTAGCCATTGGATGAAAAGTATTAGACGAGAATATCGGTTCATTATTCTTCGCAGCAAGCTCAGTGGATAGCGGGCTTGATGCACTGCCATGCCAAATAGGAATCTGGCTTTGAAATGGTCTTGGTTCGGTCGTCACGTTATTTAATCGTGGACGATATGTCCCCTCCCATGTGATGTTTTCTTCATTCCATAATCGTTTTAGAAGCCCATATCGCTCAGCTAAAGACTCCCACTGCTCCTCCTCACTTATCCCAAATAATGGGTAATGACGCGGGTCATTTCCTTTACCAATCATCATCTCTAATCTTCCTTCTGAAAGATGATCAAGTGTAGCATAATCCTCAGCTACACGTACTGGATCGAGTACACTTAAAACCGATACCGTTGGCAGCAAGCGGATTTTTGAGGTTTTGGCAGCAACAGCCGTTAGCATGACTGCCGGTGAAGAAGATAAAAACGGTGCACCATGCCGCTCCCCTACTCCATAGCCATCAAAACCAAGCGATTCAGCAAAAACCGCCTGTTCTATTACTTGTTGAATTCTTTGCTGCGCAGTTAACACCTCTCCTGTAACACCATTTGGATGATTTGCTATTAAATCAAACAGAACAAATTTCATCTTTAAAGCACCTCCAATAACATCTCACTTTCAATGCAATACTCTTCATTCATCCTAAACAGGATCATGGCAAGCAACCCAGTGACCTTTCTGAATTTCCCTAAATATAGGTTGCTCCTCCCGACAACGTGCTGTCGCTGCTGGGCAGCGGGTATGAAATCTGCATCCAGCCGGCGGATTAGCTGGGGAAGGAATTTCCCCTTGAATGGAAATCCGTTCTCTTGAGCGATTTGGATCGATACTTGGAATCGAGTTAATTAATCCTTTTGTATAATGATGAGCAGGATGCAAGAATAATTCTTCACTCGCTGCCATTTCCACCAATTGACCTAAGTACATCACACCAATACGATCCGATATGTGCCGAACAATATTTAAGCCGTGAGCAATAAATAAATAGGTTAGGCTCCGTTCTCTCTGTAAATCCTGCAGTAAATTAACTATTTGTGCCTGAACTGATACATCTAACGCAGAAACAGCTTCATCCGCTAAAACAAACTGGGGATTTAGTGCAATAGCTCTAGCAATCGCAATACGCTGACGCTGTCCTCCTGAAAATTCATGCGGATAACGATCATATCCACTCTTATTTAAACCAACCACCTCTAATAACTCTTGAACTCTATCCTTTTTTTCTTTCATACCTAGGGATTCATGCACTTGGAGAGGTTCTCCGATAATATCGCCAATCTTCCAACGTGGATTCACAGAACCATAGGGGTCCTGATAAATCACTTGCATATCTTTCCGCTTTTTGCGTAATTCTTTTGCAGCCAGTTTTGACAGATCTTGCCCCTGAAAAAATACCTTTCCACTAGTTAGTTTTTCTAACTGTAAAAGAACGCGGCCCAATGTTGATTTTCCACTACCTGATTCTCCAACTAGACCAAATGTTTCACCTTTGGCAATCGTAAAAGACACATTATCCACTGCTCTTATATATGATTGATTACGAGAAAATACATTCTTGCTGATCGGATAATATTTGCTTAATTCTTGGACCGCAAACAATGTTTCACGGGTATGCGCTGCACTCGTTTGAACAGTTTCTTTTTGAGAGGGCACTTTAATTTTTGCCTCTAGCACGCTTTGTTCTCCACCGTGTTTTTTTACTATTTCCTCAGCATGCCAACAAGCGGTCTGGCGATTATTTATCTCTAATAATGGAGGTGATTCGATAAAGCAGCGCTCTGATGCATACGGGCAACGCGGGTGAAACTCACATCCAGAAGGTAATTCAGCTAACGCTGGAATGGATCCTTTTATCGAATAGAGTTTTTTACTCCTATCACTATCCAATGTCGTTATCGATTGCAATAACCCGTATGTGTATGGATGATGTGGCAATGCAAACAATTGCGATGCTGTTGCATGCTCAACAATTCTACCTGCATACATTACAATGATTCGGTCTGCCATTTCTGCAGCAACACCCATATCATGAGTAATTAAGAGAATCGACATCCCCAATTCTTCTTTCAATTCCTGAAGCAATTGTAATATTTGCGCTTGAATGGTAACATCAAGGGCTGTAGTCGGCTCATCTGCAATGAGTAAGTCTGGATCACAGGCAAGCGCCATGGCAATCATCGCTCGCTGTAACATCCCTCCGGACAATTCATTAGGATATTGGTTCAAACGTAATTCAGCATCAGATATGCCCACTCGTTTTAATAAATAAAGAGCCCGCTTCTTCGCTTCTGATTTACTAGATTGCTTATGTTCAAGAATCGTTTCAATAATTTGGCTGCCAATCGTAAAAACAGGATCAAAAGCTGCCATTGGTTCTTGAAAAATCATCGCTACTTTTTTCCCTCGAATGGAACGGAGCTTTTTTTGAGGAAGTTGTGTTACATCAATACCATCTACTACAATACTTCCGTCTGATATTTTTCCATTTTCATAATCGATCAGCCTCATAATTGTTTTTGATGTAACAGTTTTTCCGCTTCCGGATTCTCCAACAATACAGACCGTCTCACCAGCCCGAATATGCATCGTAACATCTTTGATCGCTGTTAAGGCGCCATCTTTCGTGGTAAAATCAACTTTTAATTGCTGCACATCAAGAAATTTCTCCATTTTTTGTCCCCCCTTTATCTTGTGCTGCTTGTTTTAGGGTCAAAGGAATCACGAAGCGTATCGCCAATAATATTGATTGAAAGAACAAAAAAAGTAATAGCGAAACCTGGAAATGCCGAAATCCACCAGCCTACAGTTAAATATCCCCGTCCCTGTGAGAGCAGTGCTCCCCAATCAGGAATTTCCTTGATAATTCCAAGTCCTAAGAAGCTTAACCCTGAACCAATTAAAATGGATGTTCCAAGGCCGATCGTCCCCATTACTAAGAGCGGAGACCAAGAATTCGGCAGTATATGCCAAATAAAAATCTTCCAACTCGATGTGCCAATAGAGCGAGAAGCATCCACATACTGTCGTTTCTTAATACTCATCATTTGCCCTCTCATTACACGTGCATACCCTGGTATAGCTGACGCTGCAACAGCTAATACAATATTAAATAAACTTGGCCCAAGGGCAGCGGCAATAGCTAACGCCAGGAGAATGCCGGGGATCGTCAGCAAAATTTCAATAATCCTCATCAAGACAACGTCAACAATGCCTCCAATATAACCGGCCAATGCACCTACCATTCCGCCAAGCAGTCCACCAATGAGAACAGACGCCACACCAATAATGAGAGAATCCCGACTTCCATAAACGACTAGACTAAATACATCTCTCCCAAAGTAATCTGTTCCAAACCAATGTGCAGCACTTGGTGCACTTAAAGTAAGCTCCGTATTCATATAGGTAGGAGAATAGGGCGCTATCCACTTTGGAAATACGGCACATATGATGATAAATAGTACAATTACTACGGCAATATATAAAAATAATCTTGATACAGAAAGGTTGGTTTTCCATTTTGTCAAAGTCCATTTCGGGGCCCGCAGCACTGGCTCAGTATTAACCATTTCTTTCATTCCATTTCTCCCCCTTCTTGCTTAATAACTAACGAGATCTGCGTACCCGTGGATCAATCATTGAATAGGATAGGTCAACTAAAAGATTGACAATTACATAAACAATGGCACTGAAAAAGACAACGCCTTGGATAACAGGTAAGTCTTTAGCCATGATGGCATCAGCAACAATCCGGCCAATTCCCTGTCTTGAAAATACGGTTTCAATTACAACAGTACCAGCCATAAGCTCACCAATATTCAGACCGATAATCGTAATCGCAGGAATCAGTGCGTTACGAAGGGCATGACGATACATGACAACCCTTTCTGAAAGTCCTTTTGCACGAAGAGTAACAATAAATGGCTCCTGAATCACTTCGAGCATGCTCGTTCGCACCATGCGGATAATTAATCCAGCACCTACAAAACCAAGAGAAATTGATGGCAGCACAAGCGTTTGCAAACCATCTGATCCCATAGCAGGCAGCCAGTTTAAATAGACGGAAAAAATAAGAATAAGTAATATACCTGACCAAAATGTTGGCATTGAAATTCCAAATAGCCCAATGAATCTAGCAATAAAATCAATCCATTTATTCCTGTAAATCGCCGATAACACTCCAAGTGTAACCCCTATTACCACAGATACTATTGAACTTGTGAATGTTAAAATGAGTGTCGCCAGAAAATGCTCTAAAATCTTTGGCAGGACTGGCTCACTATTGACTAGGGATTGACCAAAATCACCATGAAGAATATTCATAAAATATTCTTTGAATTGAACATAAAGCGGTTGGTTGAGCCCCAATTCCTTGCGTAAATTTGCTACTATTTCAGGCGTGGCAGCAGAGGGATCCAGCATAGAAAGCACTGGATCCCCTGGAAGCAAATAAATGATGAAAAAAACAAGGATGAGGGAGCCTAAAATAGATACTAATGCGGTCGAAATTTTTAAAAGAGTCTTGTTGATAAGCGCCACATGTATCAGCTCCATTTCTCCAGATTATTTAATATTTACATCATTGAACAATGGATATCCTAATGAATCAAAAGTAATCCCGTTTACGCTTTTAGACGCTGCCACCGTATAAGGAAATACATAAATTGGAATGATCCAGGCTTCTTCAATGATTTTTTTCTGTACTTTTTTGTAAATCGCTATACGTTTTTCCTGATCCAATTCTACTGTACCTGCTTCCAGCAATTGATCTAATTCTGGATCAGAACCGCCTCCTAGCCTTTTAACCGTTGCCTCTTCCTCTGGAGTGGTTGAATGATAAAAAGCTCGTAATGCATTTGGATCGGAATTTACCTGGCTGTTTCCATATAAATCGTAATCAGCATTCTGTTGAACGACTGAAGCGATATCCTTTGTAATATTGATTTCCACTTTAATTCCGATCTTTTTTAATTGTTGCTGAATGATAACAGCAATATCATTTCTCTTCTCACGGTTAGGAGTTCCATCCACATAGTTCAATGTCAGTTGCTTTCCATCCTTTACACGAATCCCATCCGCACCTTTTATATAGCCGAGCTCATCAAGAAGTTTATTCGCCTTCTCTACGTCTAGAGTGTTACGCTTTTCAAGCGATTCGTCATAACCTAAAATACCTGGTGTAAGAGGAGACCATGCCCTTGAATATGTGTTTAAGTAAAGTGTTTTTACAATCGCATCAACATCAACAGCAAGCTGTACAGCTTTACGGGCTCTTACATCATTCCAAGGTGCTTTTCTTTGATTGAAAAAGAGTGTATACGGCAATCCGAGTGTGTTTACTTGAAGCAATTGGATTTTTGGATCATTTTTTAAAGAAACAATATTTTGCGGTGGTACAGTCTCAGCGGCAAGCACCTGTCCGCTTTGGACACTACCAATGCGCGTTGCTTCCTCTGGAATGATTTTAAATGTGATTTTATCAAGGTATGGTGCTTCTTTGTTTTCTACAATAGAAGGTCCCCAATGATAATCTTTATTTTTTTCCACAACAATATCTGCATTTTCTGTCCAACTGACAAATTTATATGGTCCAGTCCCTACAGGATGTTTTACAAACTGATCACCATATTTCTCCGCTGCTGTTGGTGAGACAATCCCAAGCATTGCCTGGCTTAAGTTGCTTAAAAAGGCAGTAGAAGGTGTCGCGAGATTAATTTTAATTGTGTAATCATCAATTACTTCTGATGATTCATAGGGCTTAAGAAGGGCTACTGCATTTTTCGCTTTTGTTTTTGGATCAATAATCCGATCAAAACTATATTTCACAGCTTCTGCATTAAATGGGGTTCCATCGTGAAATTTGACATCCTTGCGCAACTTAAATGTATAACTTTTTCCGTCATCCGATATTGTCCATTCTGTAGCGAGCCACGGCTTTATTGAGTTATCCGGCGCTTGAACTACTAAGCTGTCAAAAATCGTTCTGAACGCACGGACCGCTACCGCTAAACCGCTTCGATGCGGATCAAGCGAATCAGGAGATGTGGCGAGCGCATAGGTTAATTCTCCCCCCTGCTTTGCAGCCTTTCCGTTTGTTTCTTCTGAACTATTTTTTGTACTCGTACTATTTGCGCAACCTGATAACAGCAGCAAAAATGCTATGGAAATGGCTAATAACTTTTTCCAATTTACGAACATCACACCAAGTACCCCCTTATCCGTTTTTCACTATTCTCTTCATATAACGATTTTTTGGAAACGAAAGTCCTAGATTGCCTCGTAATTCATCTTATTTCTCGTATCCCGATTAGAATAAAGTGGGCTTAATAGCTTAAATGACTGAAATCTCTCTGCTTCTGTTTCAATCGGTGTATGTAAAATAAATTCATCCACTTGATAAGTTTTTTGAAGTTGCTCTAAAACTTCTTTTACATACATCGGGGTTCCTGAAATAATATCTGCTTCCTGTTCTGAGACTTCATATGGTTCACCTGCTTGCTTTCCAAACTCCTCTGCTTTCTCAAGTGATGGTAAAGTCACGGATCGCCCGCTTTGGAGGTGTACTTTTATTATTTTTCTATCTCCTACAAGCTGCTCTGCTTCTGCCTGAGTAGGAGCCGCAATAACGGCCAATGAGAGGATAAAGCGTCCACTAGGAAAATTGGTCCGATACACATGTGCCGCTTCTTCTAGCACCCTATCATCGCTGTTAATGAATTTAGCAAACACAAATGATATTCCTAGATTGGCAGCAAGCTGAGCGCTTTTTGCGCTTGCACCAAGTAAAAAAACTTCAGGTTTTTCTTGAGGAATCGGCGTTGCTTGGATACCTGCCAGAGGGTGACTATTATCAACAGAATTTCTGATTAATTCCAACAAAAAAGATAACCGTTCTGAAAAATCTTTTCCATTATTGACGGTACCATACTGTAGTGCCCTTGTTGATAACGGCAGACCGCCTGGCGCTTTCCCAATCCCAAGATCAACTCTCCCAGGAGCGAGAGCTGATAAAACATGAAAGTTTTCAGCCACCTTATAAGGACTGTAATGCTGAAGCATCACACCGCCCGAGCCTACTTGAATTGTGTTAGTTCGTGCCAGTAAATATGAAATTAATACCTCAGGCGAAGATCCTGCCAATTGATCTGTATGATGATGCTCGGATACCCAAAAACGTGAATAGCCCCATTCTTCTGCTTTTTGAGCCAGCAGGACGGTGCTCTGTAACGCCTGAGAAGCAGTGCTTTCAGGGAAAATGGGGCTCTGATCTAAAATACTTAGCTTATAACTCATTGATTTTCTCCTCCACTCTTATTCCTACTTAACATATAACAAAAGTATGTTTTATTTGTTGATTTTTATCCTATCACTGTAAATATTGAACTAGCAATACTTTCACTGATAGGAAAATATATAATATTGATTAAAAAAGCCTATCAATAAGAAAGGCTTTCTAAACCAAATTAACTATTGTTCATATTTTCATTGTAAATTTGATCAATAAAGAAAATTTGCCGATTGACGAACCCTGCCTTTGAGCGAAGACAGAGGCATAGTTGCACTTATACTTTATTCCTAAAATTTCTTCCTACGTCGAATGATCTCCCAGCCCGAAATTTATACCCTCTTAAAGCGTGGACATAAAACTTTGCTTCTCAAACTCTTTAACCGATAAAAGAATATCATTCCATAGCAAGGGATGTACAAAACCATTATTTAAGTGTGTCGCAAAAATATGCTGGTCTATTTTAATAATATGGGAAACATCTATTTCAATCAGATCTCCTCGGTCAAGCTCCTCCTTAATGCATAGGTATGGTAAAAACCCTATGCCCTGTTTGCTAAGAATAATAGATTTCGCTACTTCAAGATGGTCAACTAAAAATTCTATCCGTGGATCAACATTTGCCACTTCAAATAATTTATGGACCCGATTCCAGGTAAAAGCGCCGCATTCAAAAAACACCATGGGTTCACTGGCTAATTGCTGAACAGATAAATTCTCTTGAAATTGAAATGGATGTCCAGGATAAACAACCAATCGGACAGAATTGTCTAGAAGCTCATGCTGTTGGACTTCAGGATGAGAAACATCTTTCATAAAGGCAATATCCACTTTCTTCTGAAGAAGTTTATCAATCAATACGTCGTTTGGCGCTGAAATAAATTTAAAGCGCAGTTGAGGATTTGCTTGCTTCCAAAAAGGAAGGGCAAATGGAATAAAATATTGTGATGTAATAGTATTAGCCCCAATGACAATTTCCTCCGGATTATCCCCTTTTTTCAATAGTTTTTTTCCCTGCTGATATGTCCGTATAATTTGCTCTGCGTAAGGGATAAAAGCTTTCCCTTCCTCGGTTAACGTCACACTTCTCGCCTTTCGCAAAAATAATTCGATGCCAAGATCACGTTCTAACGTTTTAATTCTCGCTGTAACGGTTGGCTGAGATAAATATAAAGCTTCAGCTGCTTTATGAATACTTTCCAAATGAACCACATACATGAAAGCCTCAAGATGATCAATATTCATTTTCCCAACCCCTCTTTGATGTACATATAAGATTCTGTTATCCATTTAAAAATCGAAAAGATATCCTTCAATTTCTTTTTGCAAGTTTAAATCAATCTTTCACACCGGACTCTCCATCTTTCCTTTTCAGTTCTTTACAAACAAAAAGGCCCTCAGTTTCAGATGAAATTCACCTTGAAAATTGAGAGCCTCTAGTGATCCAGTTGGCATATTTTTTTCTAAAACATGTATCTCGCATATACTACAATCCCCCTTTAGTATATAACGAAAAATGTCAGTAACCCTCGATGAAGCATTCATCTTGAAGCTTGTACGACCCTTGTACTTGTTGGTTTACTTTTAGGAGCAAAGCGTTTCTTTTCTGTACTATCAACTTGTATAACCTGGCCTTCATGGATGGTTATGACCAACGAACCATATTTAATATCCTGTAACATCCCTACAATATAATCAATCTTTTCTTGGTCTATAGTCGCCATTTATAAATTCCCCCTCCTCAGTACCCAAGAAGTTAAATTCTACTCGAATACTTGGTTTTAAATTTTAAAAAAGATTTTACTACATCAAATTGCTTTGAGACCCTATCCAAATAAACTAGGTTATATTTTCTTACTTTACCTACTTGTTTACTATACATTAAAGCTATTGATTAACAATATATATCTTAATAAAACAGTTGTCAATGATCTTTTGGAAATATTTTGTTAAATTCATCCATTAAAACATACTTGACTCATCGGAATAGTTAGTATATTATTATGTTACTTTATAGCTGATTGGTCTACCAAAGGCGCCTAACTCTTTTGAGAATAGGTGCCTTATTTATTTACTAAAAAGTAGGGAATGAAAAGAACTGAAAGGAGATTTTATATGTTAGAAAGATATCCTATATTATCAGGGGCAGAATCTTTTTTCTTTAAAGGCAATCATATTGGTATCTTGATTTCTCACGGATTTATTGGAACCCCCCAAAGTGTCCAGTTTTTAGGAGAGTATATTGCATCTCAAGGTTACACCGTATATGCAGTAAGATTAAAGGGGCATGGCACGCATTATGAAGATATGGAAAGATGCACCTACCATGATTGGATTCAAAGTCTAGAAGAAGGATATCGTTTTTTACAACAGCATTGCCAAGACATCTTCATCCTCGGTCAATCTATGGGTGGCACATTAACTATGCAGCTTGCTAGTAAATACCCTAAGCTCAAAGGCGTTATGCTAATCAATGCAGCAATGACAACAATTCCTGTAATGGAAGAATTTAAACATAAACAAGAACCCCGGTTTATCGATGAAGGGGCGCCAGATATTAAAGCAGATGATGTATTTGAAATCACATATACAAAAGCACCCATCCGATCTATTCAGCAATTATTAGCTTTAATGGATGATACACGCAGAAAGCTTACAAGCGTTACATGCCCGACACTGGCGTTTCGATCAGAGGATGACCATGTGGTTCCCCCTGAAAACACGGATTATATACTAGCTCATATTCACTCTGGCATTAAAGAAACCATTACACTATATAATTCCTATCATGTTGCTTCGATGGATTATGAAAAGAAATTCATTGCCGAACAATGCTGCTTATTTATTGAAAAATATGCTAGAAAGCAAAGAAGAGCGGAAATATCCTAATCTTGACTCGTTCATAAGGAAAACTCGCCGACTAGCGAGCCCTGCACTTGGGCGAAGACAGAGACGTAGCCCTACTTATACTGTATTCCTAAAATTTCCGACTACGTCGAATCTACTTCTAGCTGGAAATTTATACGTTCTTACAGTGTAAAAATTACTCCCTTTTATATGAGTTTGTTTGAACAACACTGACATTATTAACGTTTAGATAAACACCACTCATACATCAAATGAAGTTATGAATGTGCTTAAAAATAAGTAGCGTAAAATCAATAAGATAATAAAACCTTGTACCTCTAATTCACAGTTAATCCATATGAATAATTTGCATTATGATAGTTAATTAGTTATTGCGGTTAATCATTTACAATCTACCCAATATTACTTTGTATCTCAATATGCCCAATTTGATAGGAGCCGTTTGCTGTTTCTAGGTAACTCCCAAAAATGAATACGGAGATTGGAGGTGCTATAGAATGGGAAATTTACTTCGACATGCTGTTGAGAAGAAAAAACAATACTTAATTGATCAGTTGATCTCACTAGGTTTTTATCAAAAAGATAGCCAATATCTTTTTGAGTGGACATTAAGTGATCTTGAAAAGGAATATAGGCTTTTAAAAATTAAGATAAAGCATCCTTCCTCCTAAAATTACAACTATACGACTATAACAATCCGAGTTTTAGAGACAAAAAGACTGCAAAGCGATTCTTCAAGAAGGCTTTGCAGTCTTTTTGTCTCTTGTTTTGTTTAGATAAAAATCAATGTGGTATTCCCTTCAGAATCCACTGCACAATACAACTACATCTATTGAGCTGTTACTTTGATTAGAGTAGTAATATGGGTTTGTCCAAGTTTAAGAGATTTTTTGTACCAAAATCTAATTAAGTGTTATTAAAGGTAAGAGCCTATTCAATAGATTTACACGACTATCTATGGCAGGATTGCTTATATACCATATACTATAATGAATTCATTAAAAAGGAGTGAAAATAATGCTACCTAAAGTATCTGCAAATGTACATTTAGCCTTGATAAATACAAGGCAGGCCATTCGCTTTGCCAAGAGTGCCTTAAATATCTTTCAACAGCTTAACCCATCTAATCCAGTTAAAATAGCACTATATGAAGCAGCTGTTGATAGCCTCACAACTGCTTTTATTACCCTTCAAACCTTCCCGACTGATCCTACTCTTCCTAACGATCCTACCATTCCCCCTAATGCTGTCTTTCCCCCTCTTGAAGAGAACCAACTGATTATTAAATTATCAGAAAGCCAAATCGTACTGGCCATGGAAAAAACAAACGATGCCATCAAATACCTTGAAGTAGCCCTATTGCTACTTCGTGTTAGAGAAAGTGATATTCTCCATCCCCTTTCTTTAGCTAGACACGATTTAGCAGCCACACAAGACGTACTCATTACAGTTCTAGAACCTTAAGAGTCAATACATGTATCAGCTCATTATCTTTATATCTTAGTGAGTATTATAATTAAATAGAAGTTTGTCTTGCGTATCTTTCAACATATTAAGGTGTAAATTATCCTACAGTTATTTATTTCACAAAGAACGTCTCTAGCCATCGTATCCCATCTTCCTCACTGTTATCAGGAACAGTTTTGGTATAGTTGATACTTTCTCTCTATGTTAGAAAGGAGGAGAAAGTCCCCCTTTCTAACAGTATTTAAATTGCAGCGTTGTTAATTAACACATCGATTCGACTAAATTCTCTTACTGTTTGTTGAACCATTAACTAGCAAGTAACTTTACAATCACTCTTGTTCCCTTATCAGGCTTGCTACAAACCTCAATCGTTCCGTTGTGAACCTCTACAATCCATTTACATAAAGACAATCCCAATCCAGTTCCTCCCTGACTTCGTGATCGAGAATCGTCTACGCGATAAAAACGCTGAAAAATAAACGGCAGGTGTTCCTCTGGAATGCCAATTCCGTGATCAATTACTTCAATATAAGTAAACCCCTCTTTACCCCACGCTTTAATTCCTACTGTTCCACCCTCTGGGGTGTACTTAATTGCATTTTCCAGTAAGTTAATAAATAATCTTCGCAGGAGGTCTTCATCCCCGTATAAAAGGAATGGATCAGGTATTTGGATATGCAATTCAATCTGTTTGTTCATGACTAATGATAATACATGATTCCTTACATATTGGAATAATAACATTCCGTCTACAGTTTTTCGATCTATCTGATTTGAGGTGGAGGTATTTCTCGATACATATAAGAATTTTTCTACCATATCAGATAAATAGATGACCTCTTCCAAAACGGTATGTAGAACACGTTTATATTCCGCTGCAGACCTGTTTCGATTTAAACCAACTTCCAATTCTCCTCGCATAATCGTTAAGGAAGTACGAAGTTCATGAGACACATCGGAAGTAAACTGCTGGATTTGAGTAAAAGAGTCTTCTAGTCTGTCAATCATGCCATTAAGCGTTTTAGATAAGTTCTGCAATTCATCTTCTGGACCCTCAATTGGAAGCCGTTCATGTAAACTGGTTGCCGTAATAGTATTTGTTGTATTAATGATTCTATGAATCGGCTGCAGTGTTTTTTTCGAAATCAACCACCCCATCATGATTGATATTCCTAGGAATCCAAAATTGCAGATGATAATAATGTTCCGCAGCTGATCAATGGCGAAATGCCGTATCCTGTCATTTGTAGCAACTGTAATTTTGTAAGTGAATTTATTTTGTGATTTCAGCTGCATGGACATCGCACGAAGCGGTACTCCATTTAGCACAGGATCCCAGCTGAAGGTATTCTCGTCCATCCTCTTTAAAGTTGTTTTGGAATCCTTGATGTGTTGACCGTACAAATTATGAGATCCTGCAATGATTTGCCCTCGTTCATTTTCAACTTGCCAATAGATTTCATCTTGGTTTACCCTTTTAAAACTTGGCAATAAGTTGATGCGATGTTCAATCTTAGAATACGAATCTCCTTCCTCCAAAGAATAGGCAATCAAACCAAGCTCTCGAGTTAGCACCGAATCAACCTTTCTGGTTAACATATCAGAAAATGTAATATATAAGAATCCGCTAAATAAGAATAAGATGATTATAGACATAATGGTATGCCAAATCGTAATTCTCCATCCGATGCTTTGTAAAAATTTCATGATCGTTTATTCTTCTCCTTTGATGATATAACCAACACTGTAAACCGTTTGTATGAGTTTTACATCAAAGTTTCTATCAATTTTGTTTCGTAAATGATTAATATAAACATCTACCACATTCGTTCCTACGTTATAAGCATCCATCCACACACGTTCTAGAATTAAAGTTCGAGACAAAACCTTACCGGCATTTCTCATCATAAATTCCAAAATTGCATATTCCTTATTGGAAAGAAATATATGGATTCCTCCTCGGGTCACCTCTCTCGTAGCAGGATTCAACGTCAGATCCGCTACTTGCAAAAGAGGTGATGCCATGCCTTGATTTCGTCTTAACAGACTCCGTATACGTGCTAATAGCTCCGTAAAAGCAAAAGGCTTTGTCATATAATCATCTGCTCCTAAATCAAGTCCCCCTACCTTATCTACCACGGAATCTTTGGCACTGAGGATAAGGATAGGAACATTTTCTCCATTCAACCTTAATTCCTTAATCAATCGAAGCCCGTTTTTCTTCGGAATCATAAGGTCAACAATGATAAGATCATACTCTTCCGCATAAGCGAGCTCAGAAGCCTCTTCACCATCGTTCGCTACATCTACAACATAATGGTGCTCTCTTAACCCTTGCGATATAAAACGAGCCACTCTTATCTCATCTTCAACCAATAACAAGCGCATTCCATTTCCTCCATCAAATTATTTAACAAGGTGAAAATGATTATCATTCTCCTAAAATATATAATCATATCTTAGATTAACCCTCTTATTCTGGTCAATCGGGTAATAGTTTCCATAAAGAAAACTCGCCGATTGGCGAGCCTTGCTCTTAGGTGAAGACAGAGGCATAGTTGCACTTACACTGTATTTCTAGAATTTACGACTACATCGAATTCACTTCTCGCTGAAAATTTATACTTTCCTACAGTGTAAAAAAACTCGCCGATTGGCGAGCCCTGCTCTTGGGCGAAGACAGAGGCATAGTTGCACTTACACTATATTCCTAGAATTTACGACCACGTCAAATTGAATCCTAGCCAGAAGAAATTTATACTTCCTTACAGTGTGGAAAAATACAAGAAACCCCTCTTCTTCAGGCAATATTATTATTCCCTCATTGAAATCTATTACCGATACTAGTAATACCCAACTTAATAGTTCATCTCATCCTATTTTGCTTCTAGAAACTGAATTAACAATACTTATTTTTCTCTTTTTTTTAGTTTTAGCAAGAACATTTAAAAGCTAGATCCAAAAATCCTAATCATCATAAGGAAGACGCTCCATGAACATCACAGTAAAAAATTAATACTTTTTAATTTTTCCTTAAATATTTTTTAATTTTTTTTTTGTAATATAACGGCATTGTCCTAATAATCGATAATGATTATCATTACTAGATTCACGTCATTCTATACTATTTAGGAGGGATTTATCATGCAAAAAGTTGTTAAAGCAGCAGTACATGCTGCAGACAGAAATACACTCGAAAAACATGTATTTCAGTATTTAGTTGTTTTAATGCGTATTCTATTTGGGATAGGTTGGCTGTTAGCGGGAGTAACGAAAATGTTAGGTAAAGGAGGTTCCACTGGACATTCATGGTTTGCTCAACCAGGAGTATTTCTTCATGATTATCTAATAAAAGCATTAGATAAACCCAATGTACCAGATTTTTATAAACTTTTTATTGAAGAGGTTGCCATTAAGCAAGTTTGGGTTCTAAATTATGCGATTCCCATCACTCAGGTGTTGATTGGTTTGTTTCTTATCCTAGGGTTTATGACACTTCCATCTATTCTGACTTGTCTCTTTATGCATATTAACTTTCTTTTCTCAGGTAATATAAATTTACTAAGTATCGTTCTTTATACAAGCGCATTCGGCTTATTACTAAGTGGAAAACAAACCTATATGTTAAGCTTAGATCAATATTTTAAATTAGATCATCTATTTAACTGGCATATTAATAAAACTAAAAATCCCACTAGTAATACATTAAAAGAAAATTTTTCTCAAAATGATCTTAAGAGACTTCTACAGGACAGCATTAACGAAATTTCCAATTCCGTTGAAAGGGCTCATATATCTCAAAATGAGCGAATTGAACAATTTATCACTTATATTCAAGAAACTCACTATGGTGAAAATAGTCGTTCTGACAAAAAAATCATATAAGGTTATGAATGCATTAAGAATAAGATTACTGTTACAACCCCTTAGACTATTTTTTATAGGGCTATGTGAATAAAACACAGTAATATTCAATGCGAAAATTAACCCACTACTAATTCGTAATAATTACTATCTGGAGGTATACCTTGTGAAAAAGCTCTTCTTATTTTTGACATCATTATTGATTCTAGTACTATCGGCTGCTTGCACCAATCAGAAGGAACAGGTTTCTGGACACCATGCAGAGGCCGGAGAAGATGTAATGATTGGTCAGGTAGTTAAAAATGGGATGGAAATTCATGCCGTTTACCTGCCTCATGCAGTTAAAGTAGCACCTGTTGAACGTGGAGGAAAAGAAGGAAATATTCATTTAGAAGCTGACATTCATGCAACAAAGGACAATTCCTTTGGATTTCCTGAAGGTGCTTGGATTCCGTATCTAACAATTAATTATAAGATTCGCAATCTTGATACACATGAAGATGTAGCAGAAGGACAATTGTATCAAATGGTAGCAGGTGACCCGCATTATGCTTCTAATGTGTTATTACCTGAAGCGGGAAATTATGAATTAACGTTCCAAATCAGTCAACCTGATTTAGCTCGTCACGCTGAAGATGTGAAGGAATTCTATGAACCCATGACGTTAAAATGGAAATTTAAGTATGATGGAGCTAAAAAATAAACAAAAAGTTTTAAAGAAAACTCGCCGATTGGCGAGCTCTGCTCTTGGGCGAAGACAGAGGCGTAGTTGCACTTACTTTCCAGCTACGTCGGATTCGCTTATAGCTGAAGATTTCTACTTTCTTACATTATAAAAAATTACAGAGGGGACATTCCCCTCTTGCTTTAAAGAATTAAAGGTATTTAACAGGTTTTACGAACATTCAGCTCCACCTATTCATTGGGCTGTGCCTATCTCATTCCTTGAGACAGGAGACTTCTTTTCGGAAAATTTGTTAAAAAAACTCATCCATGAGTTGATAATAAAAGATTTTTAATTCGTCTAGCTCCGTAACACCGTATGTCTTAAGAAAAAGGGGAATCTGATTCTCACCAAAATTATATGCAATACTTCGAATTACTAATGCCAAATCTTGATACCTATCAGAAATTCCTGCTCTCCCCCAATCTATAAAACCACTCACCTTACCTTCTTTAATAATAATATTTGATAAGCAATAGTCACCATGAGTAAAGACCAAATCTTCATTTGTAGGTCTCTTTGAAATGAGTTCATCAAAGAGATCCTTTGCTTTTATGCCTATTCTCACGCTATCAAAATCACCTTCATCAACAAGCCCATTTTCGACCCTTTTTCTTGCTTCTTCAATTTTAACATCCAAATTTTCAATAAAAGGGCAACCTTCAATGCTCAAACTATGTATTTTTTTAAGACCTGTTGCCAATTGCTCTATTAAAAGAGGTAAATTTGTTTCATATGCTTTATCGGAAGCGTTAATCCCTGTTATTTCTGTTGTTAATAAGTATTCGTTTGCTTCATCTTTGTTGTAATATAGAACCTTTGGCACAGACAATCTTCCTTGTAACCACTCTAATCGTTCTTTTTCCTCATATAAGTTTTCAATAAAATGATTGGGTTGTATTTTAAGGTACTGATTGCAAATAGGTCCCTTTAACAAAAATGTCATAGCGTCTGATCGACCAATTGTAATTCTCTCCCAAGAATAACCATCTATCAATTCTGCTAAGTCGTGCGGAACTTCTTTCATCCATTTCACCACTTTCATAAGCTTGCTCTTTTATAATACATTGTTTCTTCGAATCATTTTGCAAGTCCTTCTTTAACCAAACAGCCGCTTTAGCTGAATAAGTATTATACAAATTATTCTTTTTTTTGTTCTTGGGTATCCTTTACTTCTTAAATTGGTGGACATGGGTTCTGGCGGCAAAACTAGGAAACGAAAAAAGCCCCGATTTGGGACTTTTGGTCGATATACGTTAAGTTATCGGCGAAGATGGGTCACTATTCGATTGATCTCCATTAGTATGAGCTTGTATTAGCACTACTCGGTCTATGACTATTTTAGCGATTACAGCCATTACAACCAAACTGATACATGACCAATGTGCATTCCAAGATTTTTCTAAATAAATGCCCACTATTTTGAGAAAAAATAATGCAACATAGGATGTAAAAACCGAAAAAAGTCCTAATGCTATCAGAAAAGGTTTCCATTTTGAATATCGCTGATAAATGATACTTAATGCCATTGGAATAATGAAAAGATTAGCTACTAGCATTGAAGGAATTATACCAGGTTGAAGTTGAATTCTGTAATCATACCAATCCAAAGCAGTTGCAACTTCATCAATGTACTTATTTAGTATGAATATGATTCCAAAGTAAGCTATGGTTTGCACGAGCTTTTCTTTCTTGATCAATATAATAAATAGGATCGATACTACGATGCACAGCCCAAGGAGCATCCACCATTGCCATGTGAACAAAGAATGCTTTGTCCATATTTCCCACCTTAGATCGGTCAGCTGATTGGATATCTTATCAATTTTCTTCCCTAACTCATTCACCCTGAATACCCCCAATGAACCCACTTCAATTGAATAGTATTATTTTCCCCAAATTTGAACAACATTATTATCAAGATAAGTATTGGTTCCTATACAAGCCGAACCGCCAGATTATCTATCCATAGAATTTGAATCAGAGCATTATTCTAAAATTTTAATTTCTAAGTTTTTGTAGCTTTTTGTTTTTTTATGTAGTTTCTATTATAAATTAAAGATACGATTTTTATTAAAGAATGAAAGCGCTTAATTAAACAAATTTATTGTCAGTCAATAGGAGGAATTCTGATGAAGAAACTAACAACAAAGAAAAAAGTGGCCCTTACCACACTAGCATTAATGTCTTCTGGAATTATAGCTATCTCAGCAAATAGTACTTATGCATCAAATCCTGTTGAAGCTAAGTCGGCTACAACATCTAATGCAAAAGATTCTAGTAAGAAAAAGGCCCCTGAAATTAAAATTTTAGCAACAGGTGGTACCATCGCCGGAACTGGCTCTACTTCGACTCAAACCACCGGCTATCGGGCTGGGGTCTTAACTCCAGATCAATTGTTAGAAGCGGTTCCGTCACTAAAGGAGATTGCTAACATCTCCACTGAGCAGGTAGCAAGCATCGATTCTGGTACAGCTAATACCAACGCTGTGATGGTCAAGCTGGCAAAGGAGGTCCAAAAAACATTGGATGATCCAAATTGTGACGGTGTTGTCATTACTCACGGTACGGACACCATGGAGGAGACCGCTTACTTCCTCAACCTTACTGTTCATTCTGACAAACCAATTGTCATGGTCGGTTCAATGCGTCCTTCTACAGCACTTTCTGCTGACGGTCCGTTAAACCTGTATAACGCTGTAGCACTTGCTGGTTCTAAAGAAGCTCGTGACAAGGGCGTCTTGATCTCTATGAATGGCAAAATTGGAAATGCTCGCGACACCTTTAAAACGAGTACAACCGATGTTGATGCTTTTAATAATCCAGAAATCGGTATCCTAGGGTATATGCAAGATGGTAAACCATACTTCTACAACCTGCCGACTAAAAAGCATACCACAGAATCCGAGTTTGACATTCGCAATATTACTGAAGATAAGCTTCCGCGTGTTGATATTGTTTATTCGCATGCCAATGATGATCGAGTCTTGGTTGATGCTGTGGTTGCAGCGGGAGCAAAGGGGATTATTCACGCTGGTACGGGTAATGGTTCCGTCCACGAAAACACACTTCCGGGTCTACAAGATGCTGTGAAGAAGGATGTTGTTGTTGTTCGTGACACTCGTGTACCGGAAGGTATGGTCACTCATGAACAAATAGACACAGATAATGAGTTCGTCAATTCTAGCAACATTAATCCTCAAAAAGCTCGTATCTTATTGATGTTAGCACTCACTCAAACTAAAGATCCAAATAAAATTCAAGAGTATTTCAATGAATACTAAGGATCGGCTATCGGCAGTGGTTCTGGTGCAAACACTTCAGAAGAGAGATTAAAGAGGTAAAACATTCCCTATTGGAATCTATTCGATGTCGGAAGACCAAATAGTTGCTGAATAAGGTTCATTTGATTTCGGACAGACTTCTCCCTTGGAGAGTTTGTCCTTTTTGCATCATATTTGATGGCATGAATATAGACCAAACTCGTATAAAGCGGGGTACTCTCCGTTTTGCCAAACCAAATACGCGAATATACTCATGCATACTTCACCAAGAGCTTTTTATCTTAGTTCTTAACCCGTTGACATACTATCATAAAATAGATGAGAATAAGAGTTGATTCACTTACTAGAGGGAAAGATTATAGCCCCTACTCGTTGTAGACCGAAAGTCAAATAGTCACAGCAGGGGCTAGTAGGATTGAAGAATAATCTTAGGAATATCTGTTTACTCCACCGAGCTGTTGCTCAGCCAATGCTACCAAACGCTTTGTAATTTCTCCACCCACAGACCCGTTCGCACGTGAAGTTGTCTCAGCACCGAGTGTGATACCAAATTCCTGTGCAATTTCGTATTTCATTTGGTCAAGAGCTGCTTCTGCATTTGCTACTAGTACTTCATTGTTATTGCTTCTGCGTGCCATAATATATCACCTCCATTTGTAATTGTAGCATTCACAAACATTTCAATATTTATGTATTATTTAAAATAAAATTTGTTTTATAACTTATATATTTTTCAAACTGGAAATAACACAGCAAATGAAATTACAAAAATAAATACTGGCCCTCCCCTCTAGAAAGCCAGTATTTTTGCATTCTGTTTGACGTATTTATAACTCTCTTTGCTTTATGACAGTTTCACCATTTTCTCCGAGAGTGTTTACTCTTATTATGTTGAATCTGAACGTGTAATTCCTGCATAAAGTGTTCCTGTTCTTGTTCCCAAATCGTAATTGCTTCCTCTTCTGATAGGTGCTGCATAAGTTTTCTAACTACTGCATCCCTGATAAACCAATCTGGGAGCAACTCACTACTGCGGGCATATTCTGCCTGTATATGTTTTAAAGCCTGATACACTTCTAGGTTTTGAGGAGAAGGATTGGGCGGACTCTGCTGAGAGACATCCTCAGCTACTTTATTTTGCAGAATACGCGTAATATAACCTATTGGATTTTCAATTCCTGTTTGAAAACGGAACTCCTCTAATACCTGCAAAACAGTATCTTCCCCATACTTGCTCCACTGTCTCAAAGTCTGATCCTGCAGAATAAACCCTTGCTGCATCGCCACACGTTTTGCCCGTTCAGAGAATGTGTTTGCCGCTTGAAATTCAGATAAACGTTCCTCAAATATACGAGTAGGTTTCTCTCCAGATGTACGACCACGAATAATAAACTTAACTCGATCTACCTTTCTTCCTGTTTTGTATTCTGCAATATCAAACTGAATATCTGTTTTATCCTTCAATTCATTTTGTGCCGGTACTAAAATGCGTTGCTTGAAATTTCCATAGGCCGGATAGATATCATCCGCCCCCAATATGTTCCGCAAATCATCCAGTGTAAACATCCGCTCCCGAATTTTCTCATATTGCTTGAGCAGCTCATATAAACGAATCGCATAGGAGCTTTTTAATTTCACGACATTTTCGAGCCGGTAACTTGTGAAGTTCTTTTTTAATTCTAACAAAAATGGTCGAAGAAATGGGTCAAACCGAACGTCTATCGTCCCTTCTTGTTCGTTATAACTGACATATGAAAGCCAGGCTACCTGCACAACCTTGTTATTGACACGTACTTCAAAAACCTTACGCATTAATTCTTTAGTAATTTTCCGTAATTCTGTGTATTTGGGTGATCCTTTTAATCCAATCAGTTTATGGAATTCTTTAACGGGAAACGTATAGGTCTTAAAGTCCGAATCATTGGGTTGAATGTTACTCGCCACACAAAGAATGATCTTTTGTTCAACTAGTCCGAGTCGATAATTCGCCTCAATTAATAAATTGGATTTCGTTACAAGATTCTTCACGTCCATAACAGTAGAGATTGTTGCAGCATCCATGGGCACCATCCTTTCTTACCCCGCTGTGATACTACCACAAGTATAACTACTTCAAAGACATGTTATACTTATACATCCAAAAATAACCAGAATTAAGACTAGAAATGCAATGCACCATTTTTGTTATAGATACATACGAAACGAGGACGGAAAAAGAAGGAAAAATGGGATAGCGATAGAGGTCAAACCAAAAATGTTATAATTCGCAGCAGCACCTCCCCCATCAGCACCATTTTTGTTAGAATTCAAACCATTTTTGTTATACTTAACTGAAAACTGGAGGCTTTTGCACCATTTTTGTTAGACCTTCACCATTTTTGTTATACATACACCAGTTATGTTATAGATACATCAAAAATGTTACAGTTTAAACCATTCTTGTTATAGACGCCGAACCAAGTCTGTTAGAGAAAGCACCAACTTTGTTATAGCTGACACCAATTTTGTTATCCTTCACACCATTTTTGTTATAGAATGTGCGAAAAAGCCTTGCCAGTATTGAACACTTGGCAACCGAAAACAAAAAAACAAGTGAAAACAATTAAAACAAAAATAAAGAAGAAAACAGTTAAACATAAAAGGTGGAAATGATACACAAAAAAGCCCCATTAACTCCTCTTACAGAATTAATAGGGCTCTATGTACTACTCTTCTTTTTCCAATAACCTTTTATATCGATTTACTATCATCGTTTTTATCAATATGGAGGAACCGTATAACATAATCAGTACAACAGGTACTCTAATATTAGCTGGTGAGGAGGAGAATAAAAAAGCACTGATACTTAAAGCAAGCACAATAAATCCGCTAATAGTTTGTTTCTTCTTTGTTCTTTCTCCTTCTAGATTATATAAACAGGATTCGATAAACTTTTGTTTCATACCTTCACTCCTTTCCTATTTCCTGCATACATCACAATGAGATCCACAATTTTGGGGCCACTAACGTTATAACCAAAATAAACATAGATCTATACTTTAAGCTTGTTCCTCACTTTGCATATTTTGGATGATCAGACTTCTTATGCAGCATACATAAAAAAGATAGTATGTACTACTCTTAGATTTCATCTAGAAAACAATTCCCTAAAGAGCATCGTGCATTCTCTATGTTGTATATACAAATGAATTTTTAGATTGGTTTTATAATCGAGCGAAATAATGAATTGTATTCAACTTCCTCTTTCGCATAATTCCTTCTTAAATATAGAAAAATAAGAGAAAGAAAAGGGGTGCATTATGAAGGAAAAAAAAGAACCGCAATTCAGAAGTGGTGAGCTAGCAAAAAACGAGCTGAAAGGACATTACGGAATGGACCCCGAAGTCAGCCTCCAGTCTGTTAATTTTGCTACGACAGAAAACCCATACTTAAATGAGCATTACCAAGAAGATTCCAAAGAAAATTAAAGAAAACTCGCCGAGTGGCGAGCCGTTAGGCGAAGACAGAGGCGTAGTTGCACTTATACTGTATTCCTAAAATTTCCGACTACGTCGAATTTGCTTCTAGCTGGAAATTTATACTTTCTTGCAGTGGAATAAAGAGCGGGAACACCCGCTCTTTTTACCCTTTATTCGTTAGCTTAGTTAAATATCTTTGTTAACTTTAGCCAAAGAAATTAGACCTCAATCGAGCAAATTTGTCCCCTTCCCTTTCAGAAGAAAAAATGATCTAAAAAAGAAAAATCATGGATTATAAGGATTGTATAATAATTCTTCATGATGTATATTTATTACAGATTAACTAAAGTTATATAGTTTTAATTTAACATAACAAGTAATATATTAATAACACTTCAGGGGGATTTCCTATGCTCATTCGAAAAGCAGTTATGAGTGATACAGAAAGTATCTATAAATTAATATCAGAGTATGCTAAAGAAGGAAAACTTTTAGCGAGAACTTATGCCTCCATCTATGAAGATCTGCAAAGTTTCGTTGTGGCTGTTTTAAATAACGAAGTGGTTGGGATTTCCAGCTTGACAATCCTTGACCGGAATTTAGCAGAGGTAAGATCATTAGCTGTCAACCCTGCTTATGTCGGAAAAGGGATCGGAAAAGCACTGGTAAAGCAAATCATTAAAGAAACAGGAAACTTGGAAATTACTAAGCTAATTTCCTTAACGTATCAAATTGAATTTTTTTCAAAGTTAGGGTTTAATCAGGTGGATAAAAATGAATTACCTCAAAAAATGTGGAAAGATTGCATAACCTGCCCTAAACTGCATTCTTGTGATGAAACCGCGATGTTAATGAATGTTTTACCTTAGGGTATCCCTAAATGCTTCTGTTTTGAGGTGCATTTTTAAAGAAAACTCGCCGATTGGCGAAGGTAGAGGCATAGTTGCACTTACACCGTATTCCTAAAATTTCCTACAGTGCAAGATAGAGTGAATCTTGTATATGCCTAAAACATAAATGCGGTGCTTCCCCTGCTAAAGGAAAGCACCAGGTTGTTGAAGAAAAAATGTACTCATGACACATTGTAGTGCTACTGTAAAGTTTTATTAAGATATTAACTTTATCTCTTCTAGGCTATTTGTATATTCCCATACAGGGGTAATTTCTGTAATAACTTCATCTTTAAATAGGTGTTTTAACTCATTTTTCTTTTGTTTAGCCACTGTTAATTGCTGAATATCAGAAAAGAAAATAAGAGATTGATTTTTAATTTGCTTGTCTCCTCTGGATGTCGGGTTATGCAAATCAAAAAACAATTCTAGTAATTCATTATAAGATACTTTCCAAGGATTAAACCATATCTCTACTATGTCTACATTTTTCCCTTTTAGATGTCCTGTTTGAATATATTCAATACCACGAAAACTTGTAATAAAAGCTTGTTGACTAAAAAATTCACTTGCACCAAATACTGCTCTCTCCATTTTGTTTCGCTCCTTTGAGCGATAAGCCTTCTTTCTCCATTAAAAAACCTCTCTTTAATCTAAAGAGAGGTTAGTATGATTACATACATTCCTCTCATCTTTCAAAGGTTAAACCTTTGCAGGAATTAGCACCGTTCAAGTAATATTTTAACTTGATGGTTGCCGGGTTTCATAGGGCCTGTCCCTCTACCACTCTGGATAAGAAGTTTATCGCTATTTATTTTTTAACTATTTGTTGCTACTAACGATATCATCTATTTATCTAAAATTCAAGTAATATTTTTAGAAAACTCGTCGAATTGGCTTCCAACTAGAAATTTATACCTTCTTACAGTTTAAAAAATAAAACCCTGGATCTAGTGACTTTATTTCAAAGTCACACTTAATGGCACTATTACTATTTTCACTTCTATGTTACCTATGTAAAATAAATGGTCCCTTATAGAAAAATTGGTTACATAATCATCTCATTTCCATAACATTCCTTATATTACACTTTTTCTTTGTTATTCTATAACTCAGCAACACCCCCTTATCCAAAAAAGAGAAGGAGCGTGTTAATCCTATGAGAAAACTTAATAGCAAAATTAGGACAAGCTGCCCAAAAGCACAGATATTCATTACGCCAACACTAACTCTGATGCAAAAATAATTTAGTAGAAACATAAAATAATAATGCCTATGAGCTTTGCGATTACGTATGATTCACTTTCTAATTTCCAGAGTATATCAGAATAAGTAAACAGACCTTCGATTAAAAACGATTTAAGGAGATGAAAAAAATGAAAGCTCCCGTTTTTGAAAAGAGACCATTTGCTAGGATACACTCAATTTTGACAAGTCAAGGATTTACGAAGATTGGCTGGAATCAATCGATAAAGTATAGAGTGAAATTACGTGATTGTTCCACTGAATCCATTTATTGGTTAGAGATTCCTGTTGATCAATACCCACAGGAGCCAAATCAGGCCAAACTTGGAAAACCATCCTTGCTTGGAGAAGAAAGGATTCCACAATCCATTAGGGAAGCCACGGCAAGTAAGCTATATGAAATTGCTGATTATTTGAAAAGTTCAATAAAGGAAAAAGAGAGCCATAGCTTGAACCAAACGGACCATAATGGTTCGATGGCTCAGAATGAGGAAGAGATCAAACGGCTTGGGAAGGAAATGGAGTCAATGCAAACGTATACAGAATTGTACGAAAATGGCTGGATTCCTGACCCTATCCAGTATGAAGGCAAAAAATGAACATTCTAAAATACCAGTCATGGATTGCAGACAAAAACCGGCAGGCCTATTCAGGCCTTGCCGGTTTTGAACAGCCTGCTCTCATTATCTTTTGAATCTATGTCATCTACAAATATCGCATTATCTACCAACCACTGGCCATTATTAGCATCGCATACCATATAAAGCATAACAAAATCCTCTCCTTCTGCTAAATGCTTTGCAGAATAAAAAGCGAACCGCCGTAGCGATCCGCTTTCGAATAATTTATTTGAAAATAGTACTTAAGCACTGACTATCGCATCAAGGATGATTTCTACTCGCTTGTCTTTTACCTCATAGTAAATCTCCAAGCCTTTGCGTGTTCCTGATACAACATTAACAGCCTTCAATTTCGATAAATGCTGGCTAATTGTACTTTGTGGCATACCAAATTCTTCATAAAGAGAAGTTACATTTAACGGACCTTTTTTGATCATGGACTTTACAAGTGCAAGTCTTACAGGATGGGCAACTACTTTTAACATTTCAGCACTATCCTTAAATTGCTCAATATTCATTTCATTATCCCCTTTCCTTCTATTTATTTCTTTATTACTATACAATAATATCAAAAAAATACTAATCCCAAATATTCCCAAACGACTTTTTTCAATTTAATTCAGTTAGATACTACTTGATTTCTTCCTTAATTTTTATCTTTATATAATGCATCGTCAGCTTTACACATTAATTCTGTTGCATCATCTGTACTATCAGGATATGTTGCCACTCCTATAGAAATCGTGATATGTATTTTTCATCCATTCAGTAATTAAAACTTTGATGCATCCGAATTAATTAATGTTTGGTCGTATTATTGATATGCTTTTGCAATGAATAAAATCATAAATATTAGTAAAAATGAGTTGGTTATCAGCAAAGTTGCAACAAAAATCATAAAATAGCCGTTTTGGTCAACTTATGCTCCTTAATGTGCATACGACAAAAAAGATGGCTCAATAGGCCATATCTTTAGTAGGTTACATAATCGCATATTATTTGGTAGTTAGTCTACCTAATTTTAAAGGAAGATAAGCTCCTTTATTTTCTTTAAGCATATTATGTAAAGTACTATGAAAGATTTATAAAGAGTAGGTGAAAACATGGCATTAAATTCTAAACGTATTATTGGCTTCCCTGGCATGGGCATGGGCGGTTTTCCTGGCATGGGCATGGGTGGTTTCCCTGGCATGGGTATGGGCGGTTTCCCTGGCATGGGTATGGGCGGTTTCCCTGGCATGGGTATGGGTGGTTTCCCTGGCATGGGCATACCAGGTATGATATAACTTTCATTTGCAATACCTTATATCGATATAAAGATAATAATACGTATAATTTCCCTAAACTTTCTTAATAAAAATGAGTTGGCTATCAACAAAGTTGTAACAAAAGGCTAAAATAGCCGTTCTGGTCAACTTATGTTCTAATATGCATACAACAAAAAAGATGGCCCAATAGGCCATCTTTAGTAGGTTATATAATATAGTGGAACCTCGGTTAACGTTGTATTTTTTCGCTTTCTGTGATGTAACGGTATAAATACCTCACTTTTACATACCTAAGGATAGGAGCAACTGATATGTTTTAGACTCATAGAAGACATGAGCTGACGAAAAGTTTTTTCACTAGTCCTTAAGATGATAACACATCGTATATATACCTATTTCCATTGAACTACCCTCACCTACTCGCTAACGCTCCTTGAGGTGGGGGATTCCGTATCTTCTTCCTAGGAAGCGAAATACAGAGCCGTTCAACAGGCTTCTCATGGGGCAAATAGGGAGAGCTCCCTTTTCCCTGGCCCCATTAATATATTGGGTTAAATATTCTTGGAATGTCGTATAAGGGTCAGTTCCTCTCGTTTCATCCTCAATTTTTTAGTCGTTGTGACCAAATTGGATAAACAGGAATTCTCCCTCTTCAATCTCATTCAGAGTCTCTTCCAATCGACCTTCATTAATAAAGCTCATGGTACTTCGGCCTCCGGCAGCTTTATTGATAAATTGGACCCCATCTGTAAAAAATGGCGGAATCTGCTGTCCCCAGCCTTTTTTCAATCCCTGCTCCGGTTTGACGTCTTCCACGGTAGAATCCCCTGCTAAAAAGGAACAATTGTGGAACTCGACTTGGTCAGCATCCACATACATGGCCACCGCCTGGCCGACGACACTGCCTTTGCCGGCATTATTATTTCCTCGTTGATAATCTGCAGCCCGGCAAAAGGGGTGAGCCGGTCATGTTTGCCTGCCACACTTAGATGATAGCGGGGAACGATCAGACTCTGAATCTCAGAAGTACGGAAATATTTTAATAGCCCAGGAACATACGAGTAAAAACCATGGTGATCCAACCCGCGGTTGGCAACCAATGTTTCTGCATCGACCATGCCCGTAATATCGGTGCAAACCTTCACCCGCTCATCAAGAGCAGACAGCCACTAGGCCATTAGACCACCCATGGACATACCTAGTGTCGCAATCCTTGAAGTATCTACATCCTCTCTCGTTTCTAAGTAATCGAGAGCGCGGATATTATCAAAGATCATCCTACCCCACATGACCTGCCCTTTCCAAAGCAGTTCTTTAAAAATTTCACTTTCCGTCTTGCCGCGTCTCTCGCCAAAACCAAGCATATCAATACCAAAAACACCATACCCCATGGAAGTTAGCTGCTCGGCATAAGAGGTGGGCTGAAGATAGACACTGCTTTTGGATCATCTCGGTTTTCCCGACAGAATATTGCCCCCAGTGTGAGTGGTTAAATAACACAATCGGAAGCCGCCCGCTAGCTTCCTTCGGCCGGGCAAAATAGGCTGGAACTCGCTCATTCTCATATGGCTCCAACAGCAAACATTCCAGGACGTAATTTCCTTTATCCACTTCGCTTACTGCTGTGACTTCGAGAAAATTGCTATTGGGCAGATCACCCAATAGCGAAAATAATTTTTGACCCTTCATATCTTGTGATTTCATTGTATTTTCTCCTTAAAAACGAAAGGTAAAATTAGTTTGAAATCGTCACATTTTTTAAAACAACCATTGGATCATTGGTGAGCGGATGCTTGGTGCGGCATCCCGTTACTTCAATGTCCTCCCCATTTTCCACGTAAAATGCAGGGCCTTCATGGTTCGATACTGTTACTTGATTAAATCGGATATCCCTGACATTGGAACAGAAGAATCCACGCTGTTTCATTGGTTCAAGTTCTGCCATCATAGCCGGCATCCCAGGCTCAGCATTTTCTGCCATAGCAACCGACACTTGATCAAACGTAATATCCTCCACATACATTTCCGCCAATCCATATAAAAATCCGGCAGCCGCACTTACTTCACGGGCAGTAATGTTGGAAAAATGAATCCGTCTAAATGCAGGAGTTTCTTCTGTAATTGGGTATGGATTCTTATCCCATACATATTTGTCTTTTCCACGTGGCCCGCAGAAATAGTAAAGGTTGGCGATAAACGGACAAATCACACCATTCATGACAATATTGTTTACCCGTACATCCTCTACTACGCCGCCGCGGCCGCGTCTTGATTTCAAGCGGATGCCCCGGTCCGTTCCTTCAAAGACACAGTTGCTTACCGTCACATTACGGATATCTCCGCTCATTTCACTGCCCAGCACCACTGCACCATGGCCGTGGATCATCGTACAGTTGGTGATAGTAATATTCTCACATGGAACTCGTTCAGCCGTATCCTCAGTTCCAGCTTTAATGGCAATACAGTCATCGCCTACGTCAATATGGCAATCCGAAATTCGGACATTACGGCAGGACTCAGGGTCAATTCCATCCGTATTTGGAGAATTGTCCGGGTTGACGATGCTAATATTGTGAACCGTGACATCTTCACAGCAAATCGGGTTTACGGTCCAGCTTGGCGAGTTGATCATTTTCACCCCAGAAATAAGAACATGCTGGCAGTGATCAAAGCTGACTAGCTTTGGTCTTGGATATTCATTTTCTTTTCTGCGGAAAATGTCCCACCAAAATTGTCCATTTCCGTCCAATGTACCCCTGCCGGTTACAGAAATATTTTCAGCATTTTCAGCATAAATGCAGGAGGCATATACTTCTCTTTTGACACCCTCCCAGCGGGATTCCACAACCGGGTATTCGTTTACGTCGTTACTAAACAGCAGAGTTGCACCTGCATCTAAATAAAGATTCACATTGCTTTTTTAAAATCACAGCTCCAGTAAGGAAAGTGCCTGCCGGAACATAAATAGTACCTCCGCCGGCCTCTGAACATGCTTCGATGGCCTTTGCTATAGCTTGTGTATTTACCGATGTTCCGGTCACTTACGGCAGCAAAATCCCTAATATTATAGATACCGGATGCAGAAGTTACTTCCATTTCATTTCCTCCTCGTTGTCTTCCAATATTTTGTATGAAAAATAATTAAGGTCAGCATGTTTTTACGTTCCGAGTAAATCCTGAACGTCAATCCTTTAACAATACTAATTTATTTAAAAACAGGAACAGTCCCTCCTTCAGGTTAAAAAGGAAGGACTGCCTCTTAATCTTGTTATTATTTATTAGCCTTTTTATAAGCTTCTTCGTATTCTTTCCTCATTTGGTCGCCACCTGATTCTTTCCATTTTCCAACCTCAGCGTCAAATCCTTTTTCATTGATTTCACGATTGCTTCTTGAACAGTTTGATAAGCGCCGCTGCAATCTTTGGCTACGGTGATTCTTAAGGATCCTGACCTGCTTTGAACTGTTGTCATTCTCACTTCTCCCTTTATCAGTTATCGTGGGGGCGTTCGCTCCTACTTCTACCATCCCCATAAATGTATATAAAACCTTTTCCTATGCAGCCATAGGAAAAGGTTTTTATAGTCAATCTTATAAAAGACCGGATTTTTCATCCTGGAATTGGACAATAGCTGGAATAAAGCTTTGTAATGACTTAAGGAGCTCCTCTTGGCCGCGTTTCTTGTCGCCAAGAATTTCACAAGTAAGTCAATCAATGCTGTACCGTACCAGCCAACGGAACGTCCCCAGAATTCCGGTGAACATCCTGTTTCAGGATTTGCCCAAGGCTGTACTTTTTTCTCATCCCATGCATGATAAAGGAGGCCGGTTTTTTCTCTGTGCTTGCTTTTTCATCGGTTCCGCCTCCACCCCATGCTGTTAGAAACGTAGTAGATGCCACGAAAACATTTCAATATGTTACCGCTTTCTTAATTTTAATAGAGTTTATTTATTATTCAATGAAGGTTTTATCAAAAATCTTCATTCAGTCTATTAAGTTAATAAATGATTATACTTTACGGTAATGATTATAGGATGGAATAAAGAAATCCTACTCTAAACGCAACTATTCTGAAAGCTTTATCTCATTATAGGCCATAAATAGCGGTGCCACACCATGCCCGTTGTTATCCACTACTTTTTCGCCATGGATATAATACGCAAAGCTGCCATCTCGTACAACTCCAGTATCGGGATGTGTTCCGAGACCTGCACTCGCGCATATACCTCCTATTAACACTTCCCCATTAACCTCCCGTACATACTGTTGTACGGTACCTTCAAATGCCCATTTACCGTATTTAGCGTATTCCTTAGGCAAATACCCGAGCCGTACACCCTTTAAGATGGCATATGCTAACATTAAAGTTCCACTGGATTCCAGGTAATTTTCAGGATAGTTTCCCTTATCCACTACCTGATACCACATGCCGCAGCTATGTTGATAAGTCAGCATGTCTTCCACCGTTTCCTTCAAAAGCACCTTTAATGGTTCCGATTCCACAGGCTCTCCTTCAAGTAATTCAAGTACATCAGCCAATGCCATAACGAACCAGCCCACCGCACGTCCCCATACACTCGGAGAAAGACCGGTCATTTTGTCACACCAAAACATTTCACGGCTCTCATCATAGGCATGATAATACAAGTGTTTCTCTTCGCTGTATATAAATTTTCGCACATTCATAAACTGATTTAGTGTATCAGAGTAATCCTTAATCTCTTCAAACTCCTTAATAAATTGCACTAAAAACGGTTGTCCCATATATAGCCCATCGAGCCAAATTTGATTTGGGTAGTTTTCTTTATGCCAAAAACCTCCAGATTCTGTTCTTGGATAGGTTTTTAGTTGACCATAGATCTGATCAAGCACCCTTTTGTATTTCGGATCCTTCTCTTTTTTATAGAGCGTAAAAAGGACGGACGCCATTCGGATCTGATCAATACTGTAGTAACTCAAATCAATTTCAGGGATATTCCCGTCGAGATCGTACAGACCATCTATGAAATTCTTAACAAAATCGTATTCTTCCTCGTTACCTGTTTGTTCATAGCTATCCAAATATGACTTTAAAATACAAGCCTCAATGTAATGCCATCTTAACGAGTACCATTTTTCTTTGGACCTATATTGTTCCTTGAGTTTATCTATCATTGGGTATGTCATCGTAGTATCCTCCTACATCATTTTTCTAATTAGTTTATTTTTTTCTGAAGATCCATTTGCCCTTTTCCTTGATAACCTACACTGTTATTTCCAAAACATTTTTCATAAGGAAACCCTGTTAATTGTTCAATAACTTCCTTCGTCTTTGACGAAACATTTTCCATTCTTCCACCATTATGAATTCTATCTATTTCTGCTAAAACTATCTGATGTGTTTCATGGTTTAATTTCATCTTATTTGAAAAATAAACACCTATAATGGCTAGACCGGCAACGCCAATGATTAATATACCTAAAATAGCATTAATCGCAGATTCAGGTTGAATATTAGCACCTGATTTAAATCCATAGTGTGACAATACCAAGCCCAAAATCGAAATGACGCTCGCCCGGACAAGTTTACCTGCCATTGTCATTGCACCTGCATATACTCCTTCACGCCGACGGTTTGTAACCACTTCATCAACATCGGCCATAAAAGTATAGACCGACCATGGGATATAATAAACGCCACCGGTTCCAATACCAAACAGGACTGTAATTCCGATAATCAACCATGTTAAATTCTGAATATGTAAAAAGTAAACGGCAGAATATAAAATAACTGCTAGAATAACCACACTTAATGCCCATATAAAGGGTTTTGTAAACCCTTTTTTAACACATATTGCAATAAATATAGCTGTAGAAATTAACTGTAAAATACTGCTTAAACTATTCATTCCAGAAACAAATTCTGCTGGCCTCTGTAAAACAAATACTACAAAGTAAGTAAATACAGCTGCAAACAACCACTCAGCACCAAACCCAAAAAGGTACATTCCCATATGGTGCCTGAAAGTTCTTATTCTAAAGGTTGATAATATATCAATGAATAGTTTTTTAATACTTTCCCAAGTGTTTCCAACAAATTCCGTTTTAACTTCCTCATATGGTCTTTCCCAAGAATTAAAGTACAGAAGTGTTAAAGACACCATCATAATGATACTATAAACAAGCCCTGTGTAAAAAAATGACAATGGCGAGTCTTGACCTAAAGAACCAATAAAGAAACCCGGGATGGCTGCTGCTAAAAAGTTTGCAATTTTCCCGAACACAGCCTTTGAACCTGTAAGATATGTCCTTTTATTAAAGTCAGTTGTCATTTCTACAGCCAACGTTTCATAAGGAATCATGACACTGTTATAGATGATTTCAAACGCAACATAGGTTGAGAGATAATACCAAAAATTCATATGATTTACCCAAAGCATTGGGTACACAAGCATCAAAGGAATACCAATCATAATAAAGAATCTGCGGCGCCCAAATTTTTTCCCTAATTTTGTTTGGTAAAAGCCATCTGTCACAAACCCCATTATAGGATTTAAAATGACATCCAGATAAGTTGCAACTGAAAAAATTAACGTAGCTTCAACAACAGATAATCCGCAAAACGTAGTATAAAAGTAAAGTAACCAAACACCACTAATTGCTAACGCGCCACTGCCTAATAAATTCCCACTTCCATAAGCAAACTGAGTAACCCAAGTAATCTTTCTCGGCCTATTCTTTTTCATAATAACCCTCTCTCCTGAACGTCAATGATCAATGAATCCGCATACATTTCAACTAAAGTGAAAATAAATAAAACTAGATATTTATGCCCTGAAAAATGGCTCCACAAGTTTGCCAAGTATTTACTTACTGATCCAGCCTTAGCTTAGTTAAAGCAAATTGGCAACTACCATACTTGCAAGAATAAAGGCTTCAACGTCGTGTAAATGATTTTCCGATGTAAGGAGGGAAACATCATATTCATAGTCTCCCACAGATGTTAGGATACAGATTCCTTTCATTTTCCAAGCTTCCTCGTCACATACAATTGTCTCATCTTGAAAAACGTTTTTATTTTTCATTGGTAGGTAATACTTGCTAAGCGTTTTCATTTTTCGTTATTGGGTAACACTTCATCATTCCTCCTCTTTAATTAATATTTCCTATAAAGAAATTCAATTTACTATTTGGAAATTGAATAACCTGATTATATATAACAACATTGTAAATTTCAATAGATAACTCAAAAAAGAAATCTTTAAACAATATCGTGGAACAGGAGCATCGTTTTATTAAGAAAAGAGTACACTCCTTGCTGGAATTCGAAACGTATGGAACTGCTACTTCAATAGTACGTGGCATTGAAGCCATGCATATGATGAAAAAAAGGCAAGTTCACCAAGGGGTGAAATCTGTCCAAAATCGAAAAGAATTCATTGATAAACTGTTTGGCATTGCATCATAATCCGTAAGTTAGCAGGAAATTCATGTCCTATGTTTTTTTGAAATCATCTTTGAACCAGAACCCTTTTTATTCAGTGTCCTGGAACCGCCAATTCATGTTTGCCTCCCAATCGCCATTGACAAGGTATAGATTAGATTATAAGATGTTAACGTTAACATAACAATTAAAAAATTTTCTGACAGGTTGCCTACATTTAAGATTTAGGAGCTAATTTCATTGTATATCATTATGTTAACGTGTGCATATACTAAAATGATTCTGTTTCAATATTGTAAAGGGGGCATGAAGGATGGAAAAAATGATAACGATTTATATAGCAAGTGATTCAACTGCTGCTATCAAATTGCCGGACAAGCGTCCAGAAACCGGGTGGGGTGAAGCCTTCCAACCATACTTTAAAGAGAATGTAAGGATTGAGAATCGGGCACTCAACGGCAGAAGTACCAAATCTTTTATAAAGGAAGGTCATCTAGACGAGATTGCGAACAGCATTCAACCTGACGATTACTTCATTATTCAATTTGGCCACAATGATCAAAAAATAGAAGATCCCGAAAGAGGAACGCAGCCTTTTGAAGACTATCAAAATAACCTCTTGAAATATGTGGAGGTTGCCCGCCGAAAGAACGCCTATCCCCTCTTATTCACGCCCGTCACGCGGCGAAAATGGGATGGAGACAAATTGGATCCCCTGTCCGTTGGTGAATTTCCAAAAGCTATGCTCCACTTTGCGAAAAAAAACAATGTGCCTGTCTTAGATATACATAAACGGTCCCAGGAATTTATGAAAGCGATCGGCAAGGAGGAATCGGCTTCCTGCTATTTACATTTAGCCCCTGGCGAATCCAAAAACTATCCTGATGGAATTACTGACAACACCCATTTCAATGAAAAAGGAGCCAAAGCGGTCGCTCAATTAATTGTTAACGCGATTAAAGAAAGCGATCTCTCTTTAAAAAACCTACTAAAATAGCGGAAAGTAGCCTTTTTGTTGATACCCTTGTATCTTAGCAATTCGTGCTTATGACTTGGATCAATCCTCTTTAGAAGTTTGTGTATCCGCTTATAATAATATCAATTTACTAATATTCAATTTGCCATTAAAAAGTCGTTCCCTGACTATATTTCATTCTTAACTACTGTATCAGCAGGAATCGCTAGTTTTTTGGGAGATGATTTTTCTGGCAAAGGGATTAAAATAAGTACCTTAGGTTGCTACGTTACTATCTCCAGCAGTGTTTTAGCAAAGCGTAAAGAGGCATTGGATTGCTTTCAATGTCCGATTTAAACCTTTTTAGGGAGTGAATACTTTGGAGGAGTCAATTGTCCAACAAACCTATAATAAAAATCAGAAAAATTCCTTTAAGGTTCTCATAGGGCTATATAAAGGAAATTACTTAAGAATATTTTTTTCTGCAGTCTTTTTTACGATTAAACATATCCCTGCTTGGGTCATGCCAATTGCAATCGCTAATGTCATCAATGCTGCTACTAAGCAGGACGGAAATGGGATTCGTACCATTTACTTGAATGCGATTATTATGCTCATATTAGTGCTGCAAAATATTGTAACGAATTATTATCATACCAAACTGCACAGTTATGCTATTCGGAGTGTAGAATCAGGATTATGTGCCTCCCTTATTAAGAAGTTACAAGAACTTTCGATACCCTATCAGAAGGAGATGCAATCAGGACGGCTTCAATCTAAAATTATGCGAGATGTAGAGGCTGTCCAGACACTTTCTGCACAGGTTTTTGTCAGCGGTTTAAATATTCTCGTCAATCTAATAGTAGCATTGGGAATTACTTTCTATAATAGCCCGATTGTGTTTTTATTTTTTCTGTTAACTGTACCTATATCAGCCCTGATTATTGTGATCTTCCGTAAAAAAATTAAAACCTCTAATTCAGAATTTCGTCAAGAAATGGAAGAAACATCTGCCCGTGTGATTGAAATGATTGAATTAGTTCCCATTGCACGATCACACGCGCTAGAGAAACAAGAGGTGCGGCGATTAAATCATCGATTTCAACAAATTTTATTAAAAGGGTTTCAATTAGACATTATTCAATCATTATTTGGTTCCGTTAGCTGGGCTTGTTTTCAACTTTTTCAAATCATTTGTTTAGTATTTACCGGAGTTTTGGCTTATCGCGGTTCTATTACTCCCGGGGAAGTGGTGATGTATCAAACATACTTTACTACAGTAGTAAATTCAGTTTCTAGTATGATAACATTAATCCCTACTATTGCTAAAGGACTGGAATCTGTAAACTCCATTGGCGAGATTTTAACTGCTGGAGAGGTAGAAGCTCACGAAAACAAGCCAAAGCTTAATCAAGTATATGGAAACTTTTCTTTACAACACATCAGTTACCGCTATCCACATACCAATCAAAATATCCTCCATAATTTAAACTTAGAGGTTAGACAAGGGGAAACCGTTGCTTTTGTCGGGGAATCCGGTTCAGGTAAATCAACAATACTAAATTTACTCATTGGATTTATTCAACCTACTGAAGGAAACATTCTTTTAGATGGAAACGATATGACCTCGATTGATTTAAGGTCCTTTCGAAATCACTTAGCAGTGGTTCCCCAGGCAACGATTCTATTTTCTGGAACCATTCGCCAAAATATTACCTATGGCATGCCTTCTGTTACAGAAGAAGAGCTAGAAAGAGTTTTAATAGCTGCAAATTTATGGGATGTCATTAAGAAACTCCCTGATGGCTTGGATACGAAAATTGGAGAACACGGGGATAAACTTTCCGGCGGTCAGCGACAAAGGATATCTATCGCGAGAGCATTGATACGGAATCCAAAGGTGATTATTTTAGATGAAGCCACTTCTGCATTAGACAGTCATTCTGAGAGAAAAATCCAGAAAGCTTTAGACATTTTTATGTCAAGGCCGGACTACTTTTATTGTGGCGCACCGTCTTTCAACGATCCGTAATGCTGACAAAATCGCTGTCATCGAAAATGGGCATTGTGTAGAGTTCGGTACGTATGATGAATTACTGACTAAAAAAGGGAAATTTTATGAGTTAAAGCAACTTCAAATGTAAATTTACCTAATAGGTTATAAATTTCTGTTTTTTTAAGAGAAAACAAATCCCTTCTATGTAGACGGTATGTTTTTTCATACTGTCTACATAGAAGGGATCATGCACTGGATCCTACCAGTTAGAATCAGATTCCAGCCGCCTCATGAACTCTTCTGCAGCACTGTATCCTTGCTGCTTCAGCAGCCAGTTATTTGCCGCAGCTTCAATTAACCCTGCCACATCACGACCAGGTTGGAGCTGAATCTCAATATGGGGAATTTGAACGCCCATATACTCTGTAAATGTAGGTTCCTGCTCCAATTCATTATTCAGGGAATTTTTCTCCCATTTTGTTAATTCAATATCGAGCGCGATCCTCGTCTCATCCTGAAACGCTTTTCTTCCATATAAGCGGACCACATTCAACAGCCCGACACTGCGCAGGGCAAGAAACTCCTTCGTTTTCCCATCATGAGTACCGAGAATCGTTCGTGGACTGAGCTTTTTCAACACGACAAGATCATCAGCCACTAGCCTATGACCTCTACCAATCAATGTGTGTGCCGTTTCGCTTTTGCCAGCACCTGATTTTCCTCGAAGTAAAATGCCGATTCCATACACATTGACACAAACTCCGTGGATTGCGATTTCTGGAGCTAGCGTTTTTATCATATAAGCATCAAGTCTCGTAATAAATTCAGAAGTCGTTTGCGGTTCATTTGTACATAACAACGGAATTCCCTCTTCTATACAATACTGAGTCAAATACGTTAGCCCTTCTTGCCCAGCGGTAACGATAAAGCAAGGTGGGTGGTATTTGACAATATTACCTATTCGCAACTGACGCTCCTCTCTGCTTAACTTATGCAAATACGTAATTTCCTTTCTTCCAAGTATTTGAACACGTTCAGTTGGAAAAAAATCAAAGTGGCCAACGAATTCCAACCCCGGACGATGAGACTGTGGTTGCGTAATTGTTTGTTGTAGTCGATTTTCCCCGGCTAATACTTTTAATGCAAACTTGCGAACTAAATTTTCAACAGTTAATACTTTCATGTCTATGGCACTCTCCGTCCTTAATCATTCCCTGAATCTTGATTATACTGAAAAAAAGAAAAAGTTTCCTTAGTATTTATCACCAAACTGCTTAGCTGCATCGCTATTATTACCTGATATAGCCTTAATTGTTCCTTCTATACTTTTTTTACGAGAGCAGCTATTCCTAAAATAATAACCCCACTAAAGTATTTCTTTCAATCTAAAACTGACTAAAACACTACATTTCTCCATAAACTAACAAAAATGATTCGAGGTGAGTAAATGGGATTCTTTAGCGTATTCTATAACTGGCAGGTCCAAAGATATGAAAAACATAAGTCTGAAATGCAATCACTAGGCAAATGTCCTGATTGCAGAGGGAAAGGGATGATTTCCGTTGCTCCTGCATTCAACGATGTTTATATCTCTCCCTATGAATGCTCTAACTGCAGTGGGAGTGGTTTATATTCTGAATGGATTGGACGTACTTAACGTGTAATCCATCGCTATCCCGACAGCAACAATCCGTTTGGAACACCTTTCAAAAAAATAAGGGTCCTGCTATTTTTGCAGAACCCTTCAATCAATTTTGAGTATTCGGTGCAGCTTCTACGATTGTATGTTTGATGGCTTCCCTTTCCTCTGTTAGCTAGCTTTCGTCTACTGAAATGTTTCACTAACAGGCTATATGCATCCCCTATCTCATGAATCGGTTTCCCAGCTGCAGTAATTTCCTTTTCTACAGCTAGGAAATTTCCAATAAATACAATCTTTGCACCAGAACCTAAGAAGCTTTGTTTTTATTATAAATATCAAACGCAACCGCTGCCAATAGGACTAAGCCCTTGATACCTTGCTGCCAGTCAATTCCTAAGCCAAGCAATGACATACCATTATTCATAATCCCCATTACTAGTCCGCCAATAATAGCACCCGCAACCGTACCAATGCCTCCATAAGCCGATGCTCCGCCAATGAAGCAAGCAGCAATAGCATCTAACTCAAATAAGTTTCCAGCTTTCGGTGTTGCAGCATTTAAACGGGCCGCAAAGATAAGTCCAGATAGAGCAGCTAACACTCCCATATTTACAAATACCCAGAATGTGACACGCTTTGTTTTGACCCCTGATAATTGTGCTGCTTTTTCATTTCCGCCAATCGCATACACATGACGGCCTGCTTTTGTTTTATTCGTAACAAATCGATATGCTACAATTAATACAGCTAGAATAATTAAGATATTTGGAATCCCTTCGTACGTAGCAAGAACGTAGGCAAACACATTTATAATAGCGACAATGGCAACAAGTTTAAGTGCAAATAACCCTGTTGGCTGCACAGCAAAGTTGTATTTTCTTTGTGTTCGTCTGCTCTTTATTTCATTGAGCACTAGAATTACAGATAATATAACGCCTAGGACAAGAGTAAATACATGAATTGTACCTCCGCCGAACAAATCAGGAATGAAACCGGAGCTTATTTTTTGAAACGACTCTGGAAATGGAGCAATCGACTTTCCCTCGAGAACAATCATCGTTAATCCTCGGAATAAAAGCATCCCAGCAAGTGTTACGATAAAGGATGGAATTTTGACATAAGCTACCCAAAATCCTTGCCAAGCTCCAATGAGAGCACCTACTAGCAACGAAATAATGATAGCCAGAGCCGGAGAAACTTGGTGATCAACCATTAAAATAGCAGAGATAGCTCCTACAAACGCAGCGATTGAACCAACTGATAAATCGATATGACCTGTAATAATCACGAGTACCATTCCAATAGCCAATACTAAAATATAACTATTTTGCAAGATTAAATTCGTAATGTTTAATGGTCTTAATAAAATCCCATCGGTTAAAATTTGGAAGAGAAGCATAATAAAAACAAGTGACATAATCATACTATACTGTCTCATGTTGTTCGCAAGCATTTTGGTTAACGGTTTTGTATTTGTTCCCCCACCCGTACCCGTGTTATTTTTAAATACCTTTTCAATGAATGTTTGCATATGTGTCCTACCCCCTAATCTTGCTCTTTGTCATATACTTCATAATCCGTTCTTGAGTCGCTTCCGCACCATTCACCTCACCAGTAATTCGTCCCTCGCTCATAACATAAATTCGATCACATATTCCTAGAATTTCAGGGAGCTCAGAGGAAATGACTAAAACTCCTTTTCCTTCCATTGCTAATTGATTAATGATGGTGTATATCTCATATTTTGCACCTACATCAATGCCACGGGTCGGCTCATCCAAAATTAAAATATCCGGTTCGGAGAAAATCCACTTGCTTAATACAACCTTCTGTTGATTCCCACCGCTTAAATTTCCTGTTTTTTGATAAATACTTGGCGTTTTTATTTTCATTTTCTCTCGGAAGCGCTCAGCTTCCATAACTTCTTGGTTTTCATTTAGGATAAATTTATTTGATATCTTGTCTAAGCTTGCTAATGATATATTCTTCTTAATATCATCCATTAAGATAAGACCATTTCCTTTTCTATCTTCTGTCACGTAAGCTATACCTTGACGAATCGCTTTGTTCACATCATCTAAATATATTTCTTGGCCATTTTTTAATGTTTGCCCGCTTATTTTCTTACCGTATGTTTTACCGAAGATGCTCATTGCGAGTTCTGTTCGTCCTGCCCCCATTAAACCGGCAATACCTACAATTTCACCTTTGCGGATATGAAAATTGATATTATCAAGCACTTTTCGATCCGTATGCAAAGGATGATATACATTCCAATTTTTAACCTCAAATATTGGCTCTCCAATTTTCGGTTCCCTCTTCGGATAACGGTTCGTTAAATCTCTCCCTACCATGCCCTTTATGATTCGATCCTCTGTAATGTTATCTTTTTTCATATCCAAAGTTTCAATCGTTTGCCCATCACGCAAAATTGTAATGGAATCCGCAACCTTTGATATTTCATTTAACTTATGAGAAATAATAATAGCTGACATCCCTTGTTTTTTAAATTCTAATAATAAATTCAATAGATTTTCACTATCATCTTCATTTAGGGCAGCAGTCGGTTCATCTAAAATTAACAACTTCACCTCTTTCGATAACGCCTTCGCAATTTCCACTAATTGCTGCTTCCCAACACCAATATTCGTAATTAACATATTGGGCGCTTCATCTAGTCCTACCTTTTGCAGCAATTCACGTGTCTGTACTGTTGTTTCATTCCAATTAATAACGCCGTTCTTTGCTTGTTCATTCCCTAAAAAAATATTCTCAGCTATTGATAAATAAGGGATCAATGCTAATTCCTGATGAATAATCACAATCCCTAATTCTTCACTTTGCTTAATATCTTTAAACTTACAGACATTGCCTTGAAAGAAGATATCGCCTGTATAGCTTCCATGGGGATATACACCACTTAGCACCTTCATTAAAGTGGATTTTCCTGCGCCATTTTCACCGCATAATGCGTGAATTTCACCTTCTTTTACCTTTAAGTTTACATTTTGAAGTGCTTTAACCCCTGGAAACTCCTTCGTGATATTCTGCATTTCTAATATAATTCCTGACATCTTATCACCACACCCTCAAAATTTGCTGAAATGATTTAGCGGTCATCATCCGATAACTACTAAATCATTTCATTCCAGACGATTTACGCTTTATTTTCCGAGCTCTTTTTCTGTGTAGTAGCCACTTTCTACTAATACGGATTTATAGTTTGCAGCATCAACAGACACTGGTTCTAATAGATAGGCAGGCACTACTTTCTTACCATTGTCATATGTTTTTGTGTCGTTTACTTCTGCTTCTTTTCCTTTTAATATTGCATCTACCATTGCAACCGCCTTCTTAGCTAATTCTCTTGTATCCTTAAATACCGTTTGTGTTTGCTCGCCAGCTATGATAGATTTCACGGAAGCTAGCTCAGCATCTTGACCAGTGATTACAGGCATTGGCTTATCTGCTTTTCCGTATCCAACACCCTTTAGAGAGGAAATAATACCGATACTAATACCATCATAAGGAGACAACACAGCATCTATCTTTTCAGTTGTATAGTGGGCACTTAATAAATTGTCCATTCTCGCCTGTGCAACTGCACCGTCCCAGCGTAATGTTGCGCCTTGCTCAAATTTCGTTTGGCCGCTCTTTACGACTAGTTTTCCAGATTCAATATACGGCTTTAATACTGACATTGCCCCATCAAAGAAGAAGTAAGCATTATTGTCATCAGGTGACCCTGCAAATAACTCGATATTAAATGGGCCTTTTCCGTCTTTTAAGCCTAATTTTTGCTCAATATATGAACCTTCCAGAACTCCTACTTTAAAGTTATCAAATGTTGCATAGTAGCTAACATACTTACTATTTTTAATCAAACGATCATAAGCAATTACTTGAATATCCTGTTTATTTGCTTTTTCTAGAACATCTGTTAATGCTTCACCATCAATTGGAGCAACAACTAAAACGCTTACACCCTTGGTAATCATATTCTCTATTTGGGATACTTGGTTCTCTACTACATCCTCTGCATACTGTAAGTCTGTTTTGTATCCCAATTCTTTAAATTCCTTTACCATGTTTTCTCCATCATTTACCCATCGCTCTGATGATTTTGTGGGCATTGAAATCCCTACAAAGCCACTATCTCCTCCACTAGCTCCTTTACTTCCCCCGCATGCTGCCAATGAAAATACTATGACTGCTAAAAGCAATACTGACAACAATTTCTTCATCTGTTTATCCCCCTTTGTCTCTATCATTTGCCCATCGGAAGTAACTTCCCTGATGTAACTTGAATATACCATCTCGTCATTTTTTGGTCTTTTTAATAAAATAACTCTTTTTATAAAAATTTAACTTAAATTAAAACGCTTTCAAAACTAAAGCTTAACCAATCCTGCCCAGCCCTCTCCCCTTCTTCAAGCAGCATTAGCTGGTAAGTTAGGGTAGACCATGACAAGGCTTAAAATAAAAAACAGACTGAATTTTCCGATTCAGCCTGTCCTCTAATCATTATCTAAATTATAAGTACCGTTTCATCTATCCAAGAACCGAACCTATATTCACAACATATACCTTTCATCCAACCATTTACCCATCGATATTGTGTGTGATTTTCCTATCAAGAGTTACCGTAAATTCTTTCCTAATCGGCTCGTCATATAAAAAGCCTGAGCCTTTTCGATACTGATTAGGTGATACCCCCATGACTTTTTTGAAGGCTGTACTGAAGTAATGCTGCGTGTCATAGCCCACCCGTTCAGCAATTTCAAGAATCGATAGGTCAGTATCATTCAGCAGCTGAATTGCCTTTTTCATTCGCAGCTCGGTAACCAATCCCACAAACGACCTCCCCAATTCTTGTTTGATCGTCCTGCTCAAATAAACAGGAGATGCCTGCAGAGACTGTGCTAACAATTCCAATGTAAGATCAGGATCAGAAAAATGGTCATGAATAAACTTTTTCGCACGACGAACCATTGGAGAAATACGTGACTCCTTATCAACCAACCCTTTACAACGTTGATAGAGTTCTGTAATTGCTGTCAATCCGTCTTGAATCGGTTCAAAGTACAGATTCACTGTAGCTCGCAAATATTCCTTAACTGCTTTTTCAATTTCAAATAGGGTATCCGTAGGCACATGTCCCCAAACACATACGATAATGAGTCCAGAATGATCGCAAAACAGGACTTTCTGAAAGGGCTGAAGCAATTCTGAGACAATGTTTTCAATAGAAAATAACAGCATTTTTCTATCATTTTCTTTCACTAGTGGTGTATTGGCATAAAATTCGTGACAGTGAATGATGCCAAATTGCTGCGGACATTTTGCAGGCAACTGTAAAAACCGAAGTTGCTCCAATATTTCTTCCTCTTTCATATGTCCTGCAATCCATTCCAAACAAAAGCGCTCTTGCAGCAACGGAAAATTTTTTGTAATTTGTGTTTCTGCCATTTTTAAATACTCATTCTGCTGTATTGTATCTTCTAGCTCTTTGCGTATGTTCTCCAGCACATTCTTTAATTGTTCAGGATTTGCCGGCTTAAGAATATAATCAGTAACATGTAGGCGTACCGCTTCTTGTGCATACGTAAATTCATCATGTCCTGTAATAATGACAATCTTACATTGCGGGTGCTTTTCTCGGAGATTCTTAATTAAGGTGATGCCATTCATAATGGGCATATTTAAATCGGCTAGAAGAATATCAACAGAATGCTCTAATGCAAGCTCTAACGCTTCCTCCCCGTCTTCAGCTTCTGCTACCACTTCCATTTGAAGTGCTTCCCAGTTTACTGCTTCACAAATCCCCTCTCGAATAATCGGCTCATCATCTGCAATTAACACTTTCCAAGTTTTCTGCAAGAATCTTCACTCCTTTTCCGTTCCCTCGATCCTCACTTCTCTCTAATAATCGGAAGAATTGCTGTGACTGTTGTCCCTTCCCCTTTTTCACTGTCAATGGATAAACCATAGGTATCACCAAACGTCAGCTTAATTCTAGCTTGAACATTCATCATCCCGTATCCTAAATTTTTAATCTCTCGATTCTCTTCATCCATATTAAGAGCAGTCGCTAATCGTTTTCGAAGAGCAGATAAAATTTCGCTCGGCATCCCAGATCCGTCATCGGTAACACGAATCATTAGTTGTTCATTATCCTCCTTAGCTTCTATAAGAATATGACCTGGACCCCTTCGCTCTTTAATCCCGTGATAAATAGCATTTTCTACAATCGGCTGTAATACGAGCTTTAAGACAAATATATCTTGAATATCTGGAGCAATAGCTAAGGTATAATTCAATTTATCCTTGTATCGAGCTTTTTGAATTTTCAAATAGCTGCGGATATGTTTTATTTCCTCCATAAAAGGAATGATATCGTTACCTTTGCTTAGTCCGATGCGAAATAACCTGGATAGCGATTCCACCACTTCAGCAATATCCTCCGCTCCTTTTTTACGTGCCATCCAATTAATTGTATCTAATGTGTTGTAAAGAAAGTGCGGCTTAATGTGAGCCTGCAGACTGCGCAGCTCAGCTTCCCGCTTTTGACGCTCTTGCAGTTCCGTCAGTACAATCAGCTTGTTGATTTGGGTTAGCATGTTATTAAAGCTGCGGCCCAACATCCCAATTTCATCTTGGCGATCCCCTTCATAGCGAATCATTAAATTACCTGCTTCTGCTTTCTGCATAAATGACATCAACTGACCGATCGGCCTTGCCATGGAAGACGATAAATAATATGACGCACCAATTCCAAACAAACAAACGAAGAAGACAAAACTAATGACGTAGAAATGAACTTCTTTTACTGCTAACGCTGATTCGTCCGAAGAAAACACTCCGACTGTCGTCCAGTTAGTAAAAGATGAATTCTGATAAATAAATTGCAGCTCATTCCCATTTACCTCTTTCGAAAATGTTCCGGATGCAGCCTCTCCTAGCCACTGAATAGGAATTTTGTCAATAAAGGGCTGTGTTGGGGAATAGATATTTTTTCCATTTTCATCAATTACTGTCAAATAACCTGATTTGCCTAAGCGAGCATCCTTAGTCGCTTCTGCAATTACTCTAAGCTTTAAGTCAATTAGTATGACGCCCTGCACTTGCTGCGTGTCAGGATCCAAAATAGCCCGTACAACTGATACCACCTCGTTATCCTTATAGTTAGCATGGCTGGTTATATTTCTATTAACCGGATGCCCTATGAATTTAGAAATTCCAGCATTTTTTATTGCCTCTTGATACCATGACTCTTCCGTAAGACTTTTCGAAGAGCGAGCATACATTTCATTACTAATATAGGCACCATTTTTATTAACTACGAGAATACCAGCTATCTCTGGATATAGGGTTGTAAACCCCTGTAAAAATTGCAGTGTACTATACTTATTATTTATTTCCGGTCCTTGCCTCTCGTCACCCTCTTCTAGAAAGCGCTTTATTTCTGGGTTAAATGAAATTAAATAACTAATATTTTGCATATTGCTGGCATAAAACTCCAAGGTTTTGTTCACTTGACCAATTAATTGAAAAGTATTTTGCGTTACTTGCCTCTCAATAATGCGCTCTACCGTCCATCCAGTTAGAAGTCCGAGTCCCATGGACGGGAGAATACTGATAACTAACAATAGACTAATAAGCTTATATCTTATAGGGAGGTTATTCATTTTAAATGACTTTATTCTTTTCAACTATTATCCCTCGTTTTCTCGATGCCTCACTTAGCATAATAATCTTCTACATTCTCTTTCGTAACTATAGAAATTCCAGTATCGACATAGACTGGCAATGCCAGTGCGTCTGAAATGCTCCCCTGTTGAGATGAAGCAAGATTATGATTAAGCTGAAATAAAAACTGCAAGGACCAGTATCCCATCTTCCAGGTACCTTGAGCCAGCGTCGCAGATATTGTCCCGTTCTGTACCATATCAAGAGTATTCTTGTCTGTATCGAAGCTAATAATCTTCACCTGTTTATCAGATTTTACAGATTGCACGGCCTCTCCAACCCCAACCCCGCCATTAGCCTCAGTAGTAAAAATTCCTGCCAGGTCTGGGTATTGCTTTATGGCTTCCTCTGCAACTTGTTTTGAAACAAGCTGGTCTCCTCTTCCATCTTTTACGGCAACTACTTCTATTTGTGGATATTCTTTATAAATTGTCTCTAAAAATCCTTTCGTTCTTTCCTGATGGTTTAATTGATTCAGTAATGTCACAACAGATACTTTCCCTCTACCATCTAACAACTCTCCCATTTTATGAGCCGCGGTTACCCCAGCATTATAATTGTTTGTGCCTAAGAACGTATGCACTTTACTGGAAGAAGCATCCGAATCAAATAATACGACAGGAATTCCTGCATCTATTGCTTTGTTGATTGTAGCTGTTAATGCAGTAGGATTAATGGCTGATATGGCAATTCCTGCTGGTTTCTTTGCAATGATTTGTTCTAGTACTGCAATTTGCTCATGCACATCGTACTGCGTGGCACCGCGATACTCTACCGAAACATTCAATACACGAGCCGCATCTTCAAAGCCCTTCAGAGCAGTTTTCCAATAATCAATCCCTGCTAAGAATGTAACCATGACATATCTTTCGCTAACCTTGCCCCGAAGCCCATCTTGCGGCTGATTGGAGGAGCTAGAGGCAAATTCTTTTAAATGATAGTTATATAAATAAGAAAGAAAGCCAGCAAACAAAAAAACATAGATGAATAATAGCTTTTTCACTAAATGAAACCCCTTTCAAAAAATTCATCTACTAATATTCGTTTCTAATAGCAACCTATTTTACCGATCCACTTCGTTTGATTTACATTAACTAAGAACCTGCTTAGAACACTTCGTCAACATTCAATACCCTTTCAAAAATCCTGTCAATCAAGACATTCCCTTGATTAATACGTATTAATTTCTCTGAATTAACTGTTCCTTCAAGGATTATCCTACATCTATAAAAACTTGTACGTACAAAATATTATAATCAAAAAAATCAGAAAAAGAAACAACTTCCCCATTTTACTAGTTTATTCTCTTCCCCAAATGAACATTTTTAACCTAGTCAAGTGACTTCTGGTTTATCGCTTTTTGATTTATAAGCTTAATGCTACTTTCCCTTTTCCATAACATTCTTCTCTAATAGCAACCTATTTTACCGATCCACTTCGTTTGATTTTACATTAACAAAGAACCTGCTTAGAACATTTCCTCGACATTGAATACCCTTTCAAAAATCCTGTCGATCAAGATATTCCCCTTGACTCATGCGTATTAATTCTTCTGAATTAACTGTTCCTTCAAGGACTATCCTACGAATATAAGAACTTGTACGTATAAAATGTTGTAATCAAAAAAATCAGAAAACAGCAAAAACCTGGGATAAGCATATTTTTTCTCCTACTTATGTCCCAGGTTCGATAATTAACAAAACAGCGCCTTGTGGCAATATTTTAGTTGTTAAGATACAGAATATGAATGATTTAGGGTTAAGACGAGTTACAAGATGTGTTAATACTACTCGCTTGTTTTTTCAATTAATCCCTCTACTGCTTCCTGTAAGGATGTTTTTGCAGTCATTTGCGTACGATTAAAATGTGCATATCCTGCTTGTGTATAATCCCATTTCCCAACATACCCGATTGGATTCAATTTGTCAGTATTGTTCAAAGCTGCTGCTTCTGTCTCATACTTCTTACCCTGTGCACTGTCATATTTATCTGATTCATAGGTGTATCCTTTAATTGGATCTACACGTAAATTATCAATAAGGGTTTCATAATAACCAGACCCCAGCGTAACTCTTCCAGCCATTGCAGTTGAATCAACGTCGGTATAAGCAGCGATTTCTTTTCCATCCAAATAAAGTGTAAATACATTTTTTTTCGCTTCAAACGCTAAATTATGCCAAACCTTGTTATTGAAGCCTTCAATCGTTCCACTGTTTACAACTTTCCCAAGCTTAAGAATTTCGTATCTTCCATCTGAATATACACGTGCATTATATGGCGCAGGGGAATCTGCTCCACCGGCTTTCACTTGTCACACCCCAATTAAGGCATAATTACTTCTTCCTGCTACTTCAGGTGTATGCGTATCTATTGAACTACCCCCACCTACTCGCTAACGCTCCTTTCCCACAAGGGGACTTCCGTTGGTCGAAGGTGGGAGATTCTGTATCCTCTTCCTAGGAAGCGAAATACAGAGCCGTTCAACAGGCTCCTCATAGGGCAAATAGGGAGAGCTCACACTTTCTTGTATGAGACAAAGTCACCGAGGTGACCTTGTCTCATACAAGTAGTGATAGTTGCTTCTCTTTTTTCACCCTATACGTGTTGCGATGTTCTTGCACCAATGCACCCACCATTCTGGAGCTCAATCCTTCTGGCTTTTGCGGCAAAATGATGGTGATGCAAGAACAGATGATGCCATTCCAAACGAAGTCAGGCTTCCCTTTCTTCTAACCAAACTTTTGGTACATACTTCTGCAACATATCACGTTCTGCTTGTGTCAGCCCATAGTTACAAATCTCCTTGTTGAATAATGGATAAGATTGGCCCGATACATGATAGAATATGTGCGAACGAAGTACGCTGAATGCCTTCGTCAAAACACTCCATTGCTTCCAGTGGTGCTCCCCATCCTTGCGTTCTGTATAGGCTTGCAGTCCCTTTGGCACCTGTTCCTTCAAGTTCATGCCGCGCCTGCCAATGACGTAGGACGCTGCTTGATGGATCGAAATATGCATCTGTTTCATATACTTCATCTTCCCGATCTGGCTTGTAAAGGCAGGATTCACCTCAAATACAGCGACTCCCATTTTGGCAGCTCGGCTGTGAATGCCATCCTGCATCTTTTTATAGGCAAACAGGCTCATTCTTCGATTTTGCTTCCGATTGCGGTAACGTCCGGCAGACTTGGAGAGGGTTGTATCCAATGCTTCTAACACAATCGGCTTCTTCCTTTGAACGGCGATGTCCACCAAACGAATCGCTTCTGCTTCTAGAATTTTTGTGATTTGTCCGCTTCGTTTTCCTTCTAAGGAAAAATAGAGACAAGAGGAGGAAAGTAATTGTCCTTGTCCATTCACGTTGGAGAAGGCAATATGATTGTAGTTGACGTCCACACCGATGACACCATCTGCTTTTGCGTGATTGAGATGAGGATGTTCTGGATCTTCTACGATACATTTGATGATATAGTACGTATCATGGTCTTCGATTGACCACCCCATTGACTGGCCATACTTCTTTTTATTTTGACAGGAAAGCTGCGCAGCGATGGATTCTTGCACCCGGTCTTGTCCATAAGGAACATACACATACGGAAGTACAAGCGCTCGCCCCGTGGTACTTCTGATATGTAAGGTTTGGCTTGGCGCATCATATTGGAACACAAAGTTCCCATACTTCGCATCCTTCCGTCCAGAGATGGTCATCTTGGCGTTCCTTTTGTAACGGAATGCATGTCTCCACGCCGCATGACCCTGTTGATCCTTACGCATTGTATATTGCTTACGAAAGAAGGAACGAGAGCCGAACAAAGCCGAAGGAATCTCTCGCCTTAGTTTCTCCTTTTTCCGCTCCTGCCGAAGGAGACGATGCCGGAGTTGTCCGATTCTTGCCTTGAGACGTTTGAGTTCTTTATCTATATGCTGATGTTCAAACAGGTAGAGGGAGAACCAAACCTGTGTCTCGTTCTTACGATGAAGCGCATATACCGCACCGGAAGCTGTTTGATGCACTCGATACCCCATTCGCTTATGCAATTTCGGTTTTCCATCCACAATCGATTGCTTCATGTTTCGCAATGTGGTTAGCTTGCGGCGTTCGTTTTTTAATTTCTTTTGAATCGATTGCACGACACTGTCTACCTGTTTGACATACAACGCTTGTAGTTCCTTTTGAGAGGTACGAAGAGCATTTGCTTGTTGGACTGCGCTATTAGTATAGTAATCATCCAGTTGAAATCGTTTCTTAATCGCAAGGTGAAGAGTGCCTTCATACGGCTTGTTCCCCGTGCGTAGATGTTTTGTTTGCCAAGCATAAGCCGTGCGCATGGCTCTATTATAGAGGCGGAGAGAATGAGAGAGTTCCTGATTCAAATCGTGGGGGATTGTGTGTCTATAGATTCGATTGGAAAAATAGCACTTCTTCATTCCTTCCTTCTCCCTTCTGGTTCATTTTGGTAATTATATATTACCAAAAGAACATACGTTTGTCTAGGTGCATTTCCCTATTTACCAAACAAGCTAGGCGATTGCCTAGCCGACATTCATCCTCCACTTACCACTGGGCTACGCCCATCACGTGCTTGAAGTGAAGGTCTTCTGTCGGAAAATGATAAAAAGTCATACGAAACTTTATAATTCACCCAACGATGATCACCGAGAGTGGTGGTTGGGTTACTGTTAGATGCTGATCCATCTGTTCCGCCCCAAACCGCCCAATCTGCTTCAATTATGTCATGAGTGATTTTCTGCTGCAGCATATTTCCATGAGCCTTTGCATTCGGAATTTCTAGATCAGTACGTGCTGCACTTCCACTAGATAGCGGTTTAGTTGCTTTTTTCACAACTTCAAAAGCAGCAGTCTGATCAGTAGTATAACGTGGTGTGCCTCCGCGACGATCCACATAATCTCTGCCTTTTTCATCGACAGGATATTTCTTGTATTCAAAGTCATCCGTATATGGTAGTGGCAGTATTTTGTCTTGCGATACATCAACTGGTTGTGATTGATACTCAAAGCCTTTAACTTCAGACTTTTTATCTAATGTTGATATAGTCACAATTGAGTAAGGCTTCACTTCAACTTCATATACACCGTCTTTTGGTGTAATTTTGCTGATATTTTTAAACCAATTCGCATCATAATCTTGTCCTGCATCTGCCCCGCGTGTTTCCCAAACATAGACTGGTGCATTCTCTTTTCCATTTAGATTTTTAGTATGAATCTGATATTTACGTGTCTCCTTTGTATTATTTGCAAAGACCGTTGTATAGTCATCCGTTTCTGGATCCTTTAATGTCATATAATTATGAGTACTCGTTCCGACGTCTACACCGCCATCGAAGAAAGCTCCATCACTAAATGTTGCATCCTTAACATACATCCAGCGCTCATTTTCAGGTGTGGTGTGATCATCATATCCGACAAAGTTCATAACATGACGAACTCCTTGTAACCCACCATCTGCTTCATAAAAACCAGACCATGGATCATACGCACTGATGAGATGCTTCGGATTATAGGCAGAACCTTCATAAAAGGCTGCAACTGAAGGTTGAAAATCAAATGAAACTGCATTAAGCGGATTGCTGCCTGCACCTGTCCATGAATATGCTGATATAATACGCGAGGTTACATCGACAATCCCTGTTTTTCCTCCAAGCCCGTTATAGTTTGGCTCCATATTTTCACGGTAACGAGCATTTATCATTGGGGCAATTCCTTCAGATATCCAAACCTCTTTTTACCATTTTTATAATCTATCCTTTCCCCCTCGCTCAATATATAAAACGAAATAAATCGTTTCGATTACAGCGATTTTAGTCTATTAGTTTATTTCTTTTTTAAGAAAACTAGATTTTCCCTCTTATTCATCAAATACATGAATACCAATAAAAGACTCGTTACAATTAATGGGGCCCTGTTGTGATTGTTTGGGATTTGTATTTACTTTTCTGGTGTTATTCTAAGGAGATGAAATAAGGTAAGTTTGTAAAGGTATTACATTTTTCATAAATTCCTCCCTATATATTTTAAAAGGTGTGTATGTTAGCTGAGTGGGGATTTCCCTCATCAGTTCTAACCCTTTTTCATTCCCTAATAAAACCATGCTTTTCTTAAAGGTTTTCCCTATGTACTACCTGATTTTTTAGAGAAATAGTGTTATCGCTTTCATTATGTCATATTCTCTTTCGTTTTTTATGCCATTATATCGACTTCATTTAACGTTTTTTTTACATCTTCGGCCTGTTAATAAAATGAATATATAATAAATAGAAGGGGCTTATTTCTGCTACCTACAACCTGTTAAAAAGCTATGAAGAAACCAGGGAATGAGAAAATTGCTTTGTTATAGGGTATTTCTACCTAGCTTTTTAAATTATGGTCATGGAAAAACAATACACCCCAATCAACCTTCGTTAATTAGGGTGTATATTTCTTAAAAAACTATAGTTAAAAATGCAAGCAATCTATAAAAATCATTATAGTATAGCAAGTGATAAGCATTCTAAAAAACCATCGTTGCGTTTTTCAGTTCCTCCTTAGCATCAGACTTCACTATAAACTTTTTGGCTCTCCAACGGAATAGAACTAACACCCCTCGCAGTAATTCATCTAAAATCATTGCTGCATAGATACCATACAAGCCCCAACTCATCCAAATTCCTAGGCAGTAAGATAAACCTACGGCAATCACCCACATGGAAACTAATCCAACTATCATGTTAAAGCGGGTTTCGCCTACAGCGTTTAAAGCATTGCCTAAAGCCATATTGAGCATTTTGGCCGGCTGCAGCAGCAGATTAACAGCTAGCAGCGAAACGCCGAGAGATACAATCTCCGAGTCAGACGTAAATAATTTAAGGGCCTTATTTCCAAACCCATACAGTAGGAGCGTATTGACCAAGACTAAGGAAAGCCCGATCCACATCACCCGATAGGCACTCCAGTAAGCCACTTGGTCTTGACCGGAACCATGGAGATGGGCGATGCGAATTTGCCCTGCCATAGCAATAGAGAAGCCAACCAAGAAGCAAAATGACTCTAATGTGTTCATATAAGTTCTTGCAGTTAACTCCTTGGAGCCAAGAATGGCAATAAAAGTAAAGATCACTAACTGAGTAAAACACCAAGATGACATTCCCACCCCTAGCGGCCAACTCAATTTCATAGTTTCTCGAAACAACGGTCGATCAAATATCCGTATATCAGTCCAGCTAAAACGCTTCTGGAAGGATTTCCTAAAGATAACAAACAGAATGATGGTACCTATTATGCGGCTAATGGTTGTAGATAAAGCTACGCCTGTCAGACCCCACGCTGGAAATCCTACAGCACCGTGAATGAAAGCATAGTTCATGAGAACATGAATAACATTGATTCCAATGGCAGCATACATAGGACTGCGTGTATCTCCAGTATTGCGGATCACTGTACTAAGTACAACCATGGCTGCCATAAACACCATGCCTCCGCCAACAATGGAAATATACGTTTTCCCAAGAGGCTGTAGATTCTCAGAAAGCTGCAGCAGATTGGCGATAGGCTCCGCTCCGAAAGCAAGGAGAACACTAAGAGCTGCTCCGATCCCAATACAGATCTTTAAGCCCATCATACTAACGGTACGGGCTTCCTCCTCCTTCTTCGCCCCAAGCTTCTGGGCCACAAGTATCCCGGCACCGCTGGCCACTGCCGCAAACAGAATATTTACCGCATTAAACAACTGCGTAGAAATTCCAATCACTGCAACAGCATCATCAGATACATGACTGACCATCAAGGTATCTGTAGCTCCCAGCAAAAACTGCAAAAGCATCTCAAGAAAAATAGGCCACGCAAGCATCCAAAGCGACATATTTTTTTCTTTACGTATCATCTAACCCCCTCCTACTCCCTCGTTGATATGAAAATCTGTCTTTTTCCCAACGACCTAGTCATTTCACATTATAAAAGTTATACTCTAGGTGATGTGGCAGTTTTTAAACCAAAACTTTCACTTTTCAAACCTGACGAGATTGGAGGTATGGGGACATGTCTATACTTCAGTTTATCGCTCCACCCTTGCCGCACTATATCGCTAGCGGTTTTGGGGTGTTCCAGCCTAATCAAAAACACTTCAATCGCAGGGACCTTGGGTTGTTCGATTTACTGGTCGTTACCCATGGCACTCTTTATATCGGAGAAGAAGATCGACATTATGAGGTATCCGCCGGACATGCGCTCATTTTACGACCTGATCAGCACCATTATCCGACGAAGGGCTGCCGTGAGAAAACGGGATATTTTTGGATTCATTTCAATACAGCAGGGAACTGGAGAGATACGGAAAATTACCCTATAGTACCACAAACGGAACCAATGGGATTTGATGCTTTTACGGTTCAAAGCTTTTCTATGAATATCCCGCAATTTGTCCGGTTATTACAGCCTACAACGGTTTATGAGAAAGTACAGCAATTAAATGATTTGGAGCAGCAATCACATAACAATTGGGCACGTTGGAAGCGACAATTAATCTTTCAGCAAATCCTTGAGCTACTGAATGCCTCTCTTGACCTGAACACGGTGACGCCCGGGGAACAAGTTGCCGATCAGGCTGCTTCTTATCTGCGCAAGCATTACAAGGAGGACATTACAGCTGAAAAACTTGGAGAGGTTTTAAACTTCCACCCGGTTTACATAGCACGCTGCATGCAAAAGCAATTCAGCTGCTCCCCTATCGAATATCTTATAAGGTATCGATTAGAGCAAGCCAAGCTGCTTCTCTTGCGAACGGATCTGCCAGTCGCCCGCATCGCTGAAGAAGTAGGATTTCATCAACCCTCTTATTTCAGTTACAGCTTCGCTAAATACGAAGGCCTTTCGCCACGGACTTATCGAAATCGCTTTTCGAATTACTAGGGTATAGAGTCTTTCAGTAGTTTTTCGCGGGGAAATAGAAGAGGAAAAATTGTAGTCGATAAAATCGGTACCGGATAACCTTGTAGAAATGATGAAAGCCCATTGAAGCCCATAAACGATGTAATATCCCTAAGAAAACCAAGCCTCTTCATTATTCAGAGGCTTGGTTATACATTGTTAGTATCAAATCACAGAATCTAACACTCCCATGGCGTGGAAATGACCGTTTTTATCCCACTTCCAGGGATTGATGTTGTGAATGATGCAGTTTCCAATAGTAACTCTCTCGACTCATTAATTCGCTATGGGATCCTTCCTCTATAATTCTTCCTTTATCGATTACGAGAATGCGAGTCGCATTTTGAATGGTGGAAAGACGATGGGCAATAATAAAGGAGGTTCTACCAGCCAGCAACGTTTCAAGTCCCTTTTGCAAGGCCAGCTCTGTTTCCGTATCAATCGATGATGTAGCCTCATCCAAGATTAATATTTTTGGATCTGCTAAAAGCGCACGGGCAAAAGAGATTAATTGCCTTTGTCCAGTCGAAAGCCTTGTGCCTCTTTCGTTAACCTCCGTTTGATACCCATCTGACAGCCCCATAATAAACTGATGAGCCTGAACCGCTTTGGCTGCTGCAATCGCTTCTTCATCCGTAGCATCCAGCCGTCCATAACGAATATTATCCATAATCGTACCAGAAAAAATAAACGGATCCTGAAGCATGACACCCATTTGTTTTCGTAAGGATGGGATGGTGACTGTGTTAATATCGACACCATCGATTTCAATTCGTCCGCTGCTTACTTCATAAAAACGGCTAATCAAACTGATGATCGTAGTCTTACCCGATCCGGTTGCACCAACAAGAGCAATGGTTTCACCAGGATTCGCACAGAAATTAATGGATTCAAGGATTCTTTCACTATCTTCATATCCAAACATAACATCTTTAAATTCAACTTTTCCTTTGATAGGAAGAAGCTCCATAGCATTTGGACGATCTTTTACTGTCGGTTGTTCATCGATCATTTCGAATATTCTCTCCAAGTAGGCCGTCGCATTAATGATCGCATTGTAGAAATTCCCAATATTAGCGATTGGTGCCCAAAACATTCCAATATAGCCAACAAAAGCAACCAATGCCCCCACTGTTACTCCATTGCCAATCAGGGATATACCGACAACATAAATGAAAGAGGTGGTAATAATAGAAATATTTTCAATTGAAGGCCAAAGCAGAAATTGAATTCGTACTGCCCTCATCCATGAGCTTCGATAACTTTCAGATACCTCATTAAATATCCGTTTATTTTCTGCCTCCCTCGTAAAGGCTTGCGTTACTTTGATTCCATTGATGCTTTCATGAATATAAGCATTCATATTCGATTGCTTGTTACTTAACAATTGCCATGCCTTCCGTTGGGCATTTTTTATCAGCAGGATGACGCCGGCAAGGATGGGAAGCCCAAGCATTGCCATAAGCGTTAACTTTACATCAAGCGCCAACATAAACCCTATAATGACGAAAAGGCTAAATAGATCGGTAATCAAATTAATTAAACCATTTGATAATAAATCACTTAAGGAGTTTACATAGTTTACTACCCTTACTAAAATCTTCCCGTGCGGCCTGCTGTCATAAAATGAGAATGATAGCTTTTGCAAATGGGTAAACAAGTCTTTTCTAATATGGAGAACAACACTATGCCCAATTTGAGACATCATTCTAATTCTATATTTCATGCAAATCCCGGTCATAATGAGGGCGATTAAGTAAATGCCTGCAAGAGCTAACAAACCGGCAACATCCTTCTTCGGAATACTTTCATCAATGGCTTTTTTAATCAAATATGGTCCAATTAAATTTGCACCGCTGGCGATCAGCATGATTAAAACGGTTACAAATATCTTTTTTCTGTACGGCTTCAAATAAGCAAACATTCGTTTTAAATGAATAAAACTAAATGGTGATTCCAACTCTTCATCGACATCAAATTTATTTCGCGCCATTGAGATATTTCACATCCTCACCATTATATTGATGATCAAAATTCCCATTTTGGTTGCTAAACACTCTATAGTAATACCCTTTTTTAGCCAAAAGCTCTTTATGCTTCCCTCTTTCAATGATCGTACCATTGTCCATGACCAGAATTAAATCGGCTTCTCTTACAGAAGAAATCCGATGGGCAATAATAAAACAGGTTTTCTCCATAAGAATAGACTGTAATGTTTGTTGAATCCGGAGCTCTGTTTCCATATCTACAGCTGAAGTGGTATCATCCAGAATTAAAATGGATGGATTTTTTAAAATGGCTCGTGCTAAGGCAATCCTTTGTCTTTGGCCTCCTGATAGACCTACCCCTCGTTCCCCAATAATAGTATCGTAACCATTCGGCAGCTTTAAAATAAAATCATGGGCCTCTGCCATTTTGGCAGCAGATTGGACTTTTTCGAATGAGGCATCCGGGTCACCGTACGCAATATTGCCTTCAATTGTATCCGAAAAAAGAAATATATCCTGCATTACCGTTGCCATACTACCCCTCAATTTAGCTAAATCCCATTCCTTTACACTCAGCCCATCTACCCCTTACGTCCCCGCTCGTCACATCATAAAATCTGCTTAGCAGATTGACTAATGTTGATTTTCCGGCACCCGTTGGTCCAATGATCCCCACTGTTTGACCCGGCATCACTTTAAAGCTGACGTCTTTTAAAACCGGTTCGTCTCCATAACTAAAAGATACATTATTGAAATCTACTATCCCCTTAAGGTGTTTGATCTTGAATCTTTTTGCCTCATTAGTAATTTCAGGTTTTTTATTTAACAGATCTTCTACTTTTTCAGCTGAAGCGATAAACCTTTGAACATCATTTATTAACCAGCCGGCCATCCGCATCGGATTATTTAACGCCCAAATCAAGGAATTAAATGTTACTAACTCCCCCAAAGTAAGAGAATCATTAATGACCATCATTCCTCCAACTAAGAGCATTACAACAGTTAACACTCCTGCCAATGAATCGAGAATAGGCAAATACTTTTCCCAAATCCTTGCGGAGACGAGATTTTTTTCCTTAAAGGCCTCATTTTCCACTGAAAACTTCTCAATCTCATAATCTTCCTTTGCGAAGGCCTTCACGACACGATTTCCGCTAATGTTTTCCTGCACCACTGAATTTAACCTTGCAAACTGTCCTCTGATCTCAGAAAAAGTAGGTCTGACAGTAAAGGACAAACGGGTGGCAAAGAAACCAATAATTGGTGTCACCGCGAGCATTGCCATCGCTAACAGCGGATTGATATAGAACATAAACCCAATGGCGAATACTAAAATGGTTAGATTTTCGAAGATCATATAAATTGTCCATGCGGTAAAATGTCTTACAGTCTCCAAATCACCGGTCATTCGCGCCATGATATCTCCAGTTTTGGTCCGATCGAAAAAACTAAAATCTAATTGCTGCAGACGATCGTACAACCGTTCTCTTATCGTGAATATGACACTTTGGGAAACCCGCTCGAACATTAATTGATAATTATATCGAATGACTGTCTTGATAACGGTTATTCCTATCATCGTCCCCAAAAAGGGCCATAACAAACTATTCTGATGGCCATAAATAACCTTATCAACAATTGTTCCTGCCAAATATGGATTCAGCATATTTAGCATGGAAACAGCTAATGCCAGAAAAAGTCCGCTAAATAATCTAATGCGAAAGTTCCGAATATACCCCCACACCCAACGTATACTTTTCACGATCTCACTTCCCCTCCCCCGCCTTTGATTATTAAACATAGATACACTAAAATAAAAACATTTATGAACTTATTATAGTGTTATAATCAAGGAATAAAATGTAAAATCCTAACAAAAAATTGCACAATCCTAACATTAGAGGAGAAATAAAATGTTACAATTGTTTGCTCCGCCTTTACCGACGCTTCTTGCAGCTGGTAAAAATACGTTTAATATCGGTCAATCACACACAAACCGGAACAAAATTGGTGTTTTTGATTTATTAGTTGTAACAAAAGGACGATTATTCATGGGCGAAGACAGTCATAACTTTAACGTTAGTGAGGGATGTGCGCTCATCCTCTACCCTGATCGACACCATTACTCCACTTCACCTTGTGATGAGATAACCGATTTTTTTTGGCTCCATTTCATTGCCGTGAAAGGATGGCAGGATCTTGCCGTCTCTAAACCTTGTTATTACGAGGACAAAGCAGCTGTGGACAGTGAAAACTTTTTATCTGAGAGCCCGTTTGGGATAACGCTGCCTAAGTATTGTAAATTATCAAATCCTGAGACTGTTGAACTCCTATGCTCAAAAATTAATTCATCAGAAAACGATTCCATCCACTCTGGGGAATGGCAGCGGCAAATGCTCTTTCAACAATTACTCCAAGAACTTTCAAATCATATGCATCTGGCCACATCTCTACCTGTATTCGCAGTAGCAGAAAAAGCAGCCATTTACTTAAGGAAAAACTATGCAAAAAAAGTAACCTACGAGGAACTTGGTTATGCTCTAAGCTTCCATCCTAATCATATTGCAAGATGCATGATCCAGGCCTTTGGCTGTACACCGATAGAATATTTAAATAAAATTCGCATTGATCAAGCAAAGATTTTACTTATTTCAACAGATTGGAGTATTGATAGAATTTCAGAAAGCAGCGGGTTTGCACAATCCGCATATTTCAGTAGAATCTTTAAAAAACTAGAAAAGTTAACACCCAATCAATTTCGAAAACAATATGTAGGAAAAATCCCCGTGAAGAACCATTGATGTACTCCTCATCACTGCCATCTATTCCTCTATTAGGTACTTACGAATGAAAAACACCTTCATCTGAGTCGTTTCATTGCGAGTTGAGAAGGTGTTTTTTATATAATACATTCTATTCAATATAATATCTCTTTACTTATTTATTAGTTTTAGAGTGAATTGCAAGCATTTCCTGTTTATTTTTATTAAACAACTTGCTGCTCTTTCACTCTTACGTCCGTCCCGAAAATCTATGTAAGGTTGCTAATGGACTTGATAGTGAGACATTTTTGTATTTTTAGAGCGAATTGCAAGCATCATCTCTTGTAGCAGCGTAATTTTCTTATCTAATTGCTGACTCATATTGAGTACCTCCGGGTTGGAAAAACCTTTATTTTTTGCCAATTCATACATGTCCAAGCGATCATTCTCTATCCCTTTACTTAGCTCTAATGCATTCCTCAAAATCATTACTCATCCTTCCCTTCTCTCCTTTTTAATTTTTATTGATTCATACACTTCATACTAGTTCGACTCAGACATTCTCTCATTTTGGTCAAAAATCTATTTAATTCTTATCTATTTGCAGGAAAACAATAGAAAGAAAAGCTGCCTTCAATTTCTTTATTAACTACTTCCGATTGTAAGACAAGGCGATACACCGTTTGTTTCTGTTCGTAATGATCTAGTATTTCATGGACTTCCAAAGAAGGTGTAAAACACTCTTTATTCCACTGCAGCTTTACTTCTGCATGTTGACTTTTCCAAACAATATAATGATCTGTTATCTCTGGTTTGAGATAACTAATAAAAGCTTCTTGAACTGCTTCTGGTCTATCGACATACCTAAAATAATCATGCATATGTAATACACACTTACTCTCTTCTGTCTTCCAGGTAAAGCTTCTATAAAATTGTTTTAAATTTGCTAATCCGTATGCTCTTGTGACATCTAAGGTATACGAAATTTCATTTTCATTTATAGACTGAGAAAGAATCTTACACTCATATTGAGCTCCTGACCGTTGCTCTTGTCCTCCAATCACTGGTACAGAGTGTCCTTTAGAGCGGTTATTCAATATTTCATAGCGCTTTTCTCCAAAATAATCTTTTGTATATAATCCAGCTCCAAGATCTACTAAGATATCTTCCCCATTCACATGCAAAATAAAATTCCCTAAATCATTGTGATTATGAGGCTCATTATTATGTCCTCCCTTTATTGAAAAAGCAAATTGATCCATTCCCCTTTGTTCACGATGAATCACCCAGCCTGTGTTAGGCAAATAAAAATGTTCCTGTGTGTCTTCTTGTTCCTTATTCAATCCGTCATCTTCCGTCCATATCACATTCCTAAATATATGCGCCCAGCGATAACAATGATCGAAATGATATCCTGTAATCTCCCCTGTACTAGGAACTTCAACCCCTAACATATTACGAAGACGACTTAATAATCCTGTTGGTAGTGTTTGAGCAGCTTGTCCATCTGAATAACTGACAAAATGATTTCGGGAAAGCTGCGTGCGATAGGGAAAGCAGGCAATCTCTTTTACCCTTGCTGCTGACAATAAATCCAATTTTCCTTCTGTATAGTGATATAGCATATCGGCAAAATAGATATAATAACCAAATCCATATCCCCAATATCCAACCCCTTCAGCACACCCTCCATCTTCTGAAAATCCTTCCATAAAGGATTCCAAGGCACCCAATAATCGAGCAAGCATGCCCGCCACTTTATTTTTATCTTCGACCATGAATAATACAGTCATCCCGATTGCTCCGGCACAAACTGCACTCCAATTGTGTGCGGCAGATTCCCATGTAAATGGTACTGGATTGTAAAATAAAGGCTGCAGAACCCTCCGGTGGATTTCCACTTCTATTCGCTGACCGACCAACGGGTGTAAGCGTTCCCCTATTAGAACATAAATTTCTGCTAACATATGTGCTGTTTCTGCTGCAAATAAATCTACAGTTTCCCAAGGGGCATTTCTTTCATTGGAAAATATACAATCGGCTGTTGGAATATGTGCAGGCAAAGCCCAAGTGAATTCATTACAAACCTGCCAAAGTTCGTTTTCCATGTACGAAACATCTTGAGTATCATCGAGAAAAACTTGGAGAGCTAGTGCACATAATCTTCTCCTCCGTTCAAAATACTGATTTTCAAATGTTTTTCGATCGCCTTGCTCGACATAATTTCGATATCCGTCAAAGCTAATAGATGGAAGGGACGTTACTTGAGCCTTTTTTGCTTCCTCAATGATTTGCTCTCCCAATACTCCTAGGGATTCTATCCGCCATTCTAAGTCACCGAATAGAGTTTTCTTATCTTTTCTTTCATCACTAATTGCTTCAAGAATTTTTTTAAAACTAGTCATGTTCTACCTCTTTCCTATCTTTTCGATATGAACATCTTAATAATTGTATAAAAAGAAAAAAATAAACAGGCAATTAAAGCATTTCATATACCTCATTAAGTTTTATTGCAGATTCAACCAATCTAGCGTTCTTTTCAGCTCCATGCCTATCCTTCCTAACTCATGGAAAAATTAAAAGCTTTCCTCTACAAGTCTTTTTTATGTTATTCTTATCATAATTTTAATAAAGCGTTTTCAATAGCTACATTTTAGGACTTTTTATGAAAAAATTTTACCTTTTCTATAGATACCCAAATATTCCTTCGCCAACTAGCTTTCCCTCGTTAAAGAAGAAAAGGAGCTACCGTAGCAGCCCCTTTACCCCTCATTATTTGAAAAATAAATGCTTTAACATATACTTGCTCAGCTACCTAAAGCAATATGATAGTTTCTTTATTTGCTGAAACATTCGATACGTTAGAATTTCGCATCCAGACATCATCGAACCTATTTTCTTCCTCTGCCAATTAGCAAATGTTATGAATGTAAAAAAATTACCATATTTACATAAAATCAGCACAGCCTTTTATTTTCTACTAAAGTCTTTAACAAAGCTTTTTTTACTGTGTATCCTTATAAATAACTATTATGATTACTCTAAACTAGCGAAGAGCCTGTATGTTCCAGACTCCCCACTAGTAAAAATTATTTTACAAGGGTTTCCATATCATCATTAGACCCTTTGAATCATAAATTCGAATGCCATGTCTTCAGCAGCTTGGATGAGGTGTTCGTCATGTACCGGCGCCCCCCAGCTATCATCTCCACCGACGCCCATCTGCCTGCCGGCTACTGTCACAACCGTATAGTGGACATTTGGCAGTTCATAATGATGCTGGGCATGCTCAAGCTCAAATGCTGTATAAGGCGAAATCGTACACTCAAGTGGATCGGTTACAGAGGAAATTCTGATTCCCTGCCCTTCATGGTTCGTCACACTTACTCGGCGCACTCCCGTACGGTTCCCGGATTCTTGCGGCATGACATAGCCAGACACATTGTCGGGCACAGTGTTTTTAAACATCCCGAGCCTTGCTCCCATCACACGATCCGAATAATTTTCTTCTGGACCCATTGCATACCATTCGAGTTGATCATAATCGGCTGGAATCTTGAAGGCTACCGCAAAGATTGGCATCGGCGGAATATTGTCTGCACCATGATATACCGACTTGACACACACGCTGCCATCCGGATATACCGTGTAACCAACCTTTACCTCAAGCTCATTATTGAGTGGTAATTTGTAAGTAAAGGCGACACTAACAGCATCTGTCTTTTCCTCCACACCAATCGCAACACACTTGCGCGACAAGCTAGCCGCGTACCAGAGTCCTGAATGGAAACCTTGTGAATAGCCTCTATCATTATCAGTAGTGGCTCTCCAGAATAACGGTGCGGGAGGAGTTGCTATCATTTCCCTACCAGCATAATTTAATGAAATCAAACTTCCTACTTGCTTCGAGAACATAACCGTGAAATCCCGACCATGAATCCCAATATTCACATCACCATGTACAACTCGTAAGTCTCCTTTTACAGGATACAGATTGTTCTGCCCCGCCTGAAACACAAACTGTCCAAACGCAATCTCATGCCCTGCATCTGCCCAGAGTGTATTTTCCTTCAGATTCAACGAAGTATGAACGCAATACTCCCCGGATTTGCTCATGATATCGACCGGCCACGTAAATTCGGCTCGGCCCTCGCTCTGAGGTGCCACAGCCAGATTCAGCTTGTTTCGATATAATTCCTGGCCTTCAAGGAAAAGGATATATTCCAAATGATGATCAGCTGTATTAGAAAAGAGGCTTTCATTCAAGACGGTTACACCAGTTTGATCAGGCACTAACTTGAAGTCTTGATACAAATATTTTACTTCCTGCATCTTTGGTGAAAGCTCTCGGTTCGCATACACGATTCCATTCGTGCAGAAGCCGTAATCTGTAGGTCGGTCGTCAAAATCGCCGCCATAGGCTAAGAATTCTTTTCCGTAACGATCCTTTTTGATAACGGCTTGATCAATATAATCCCAGATAAAGCCGCCTTGGTACATCGGATACTTTCGCTCTAAATCTGTATATTTGTACATACCTCCAAGCGAATTTCCCATCGCATGCATATACTCGCAGCTAATATAAGGCTTCTCTGGATTTTCTGTTAAATACTTTCTCAATGTCCGCTGGCTTTGCATACATGCGGCTTTCCATATCGCTCGTATCGTTATAATCTCGTGCATGAAATACACCCTCGTAATGAACAAGACGACTTGGATCAACTGCCTTGAAATATCGAGAAACGTTCTACTAGACGATGATAATAGGAGCTAAATACGGATGGGTGTGAATTCACCGCAATGATTATCATTGCCATTTGATGGAGAACACGACGTGCATCTCGAACACCGCTAAAGGTCATTCTCGTGCCCTTTACGGATGTCCCTGATTGTTTATTTCCAGCCGAAACACCGAGATACTCTTTGAACTCTTTGTATGTACTAAATCGCTCAACGTCACCAATAGCTCCGAATTCCACACGACAAGGGTATCACGAGTACCGTCCCCCAAAGGGAAGCTGCGAAGGCTGCCCTTATGCTAGGAAAAGGGATCGAGTCCTTCGTATTTCCGTGTATCAAAATGTATATGATCGTCTGCATTCTCAGCGTCTTTCCCCACGGGGGAAAGTTCTGCGTTCTGTTCGACCTTCTACTGTTGAAAGAAGTTTTGCAAAAAGCAAAGAACTTCACAGGTTTCGCTTCGCACGCTAGCGTGAAGTTCAGAAAGTTACAATCCAAGTTTTGATGACCGCTATATTACAAAACTTGAAAAAACGGACCAAATTGCGTTTGCTGCGCGAATCTGGCATAGATTTAAGTTACCAAAAAAAGAAAAAGAAAAAAGATAGTCCATAAAAAATCTCGGAAAACCTCGAGATTTTTTTATGGACTACTTCTTTTTTCAACAACGTGTAATCCCTCTACTGAGATAGTAGAGGGATTGCTGCTATTTCCATTGTATTGTACGCCTTTATTTTATTAACACTGTTGTATTTGCAGGGATTACTAATGTTTCTTGCTCTTTCTTCGCCCCCTTTTCACTAGAGAAAATCAATTTTCCTTTATTTGAAACCTTCAATGTAACTGGCTGATTTGAAATATTGTGATACACTTGGATAGAGTTTTGTTTATACGTACGGCTATAGGCAATGACTTGTGGATTGTCCACTTGCAGCGACTGTAAATCTCCTTTGACAAGTTCTTCATGCTGCTGGCGAACACGAATCATTTCCCGATAATGATTTAATAGTGAGTCTTTTTGCTTGTTTTCTGCCTCTACTGATATTCCATTATGGCCTGTGTTGTAAACCGGTGTTTCCCAGCTTGTTTGGCCTATTCCGTTTCCTTCATACCAGCGGAACGGCTCACGAATTAGTTCATCTGGCTTTTGGCCTGTCATGCCAAGTTCTTCGCCATAATAAATAAATGGATTACCAGGGAGAGTTAGCAGGATGGAAGCTGCCGACTTCGCTTTATTTACATCTCCACTTAATTCACTCATCACCCGATTTTGATCATGATTTGTTAAGAATATCCCATCAATTTTATTTGGGTTGTATGATTTAAACATTGCATCCGTGGCAACAGCTGCTGTGGCCACCCCTTGATCAGTGCCGCTTTTAACAGAATTAACAATTTTCTCAGCTAAGTCGAAGTTAAATGTAGAATCTAACGATTGATAATATGGAGCGACTACTTCTGGCTTATCCCATACTTCACCAACTAGATATGTATTTGGATTCGTTTCTCTCATCGCGTCGCGGAATTCATTCCACCATTCAATATTTTTCTTTGCTCCCTCAGGGGTTTGGCCTTTGAAGATATGCATGGCCGCATCTAGACGAAAACCATCAGCTCCTTGCTCAAGCCAAAACTTCCCGACGTTAATCATTTCTTCTTGTACTTTAGGGTTATCATAGTTTAAATCCGGCATACCTTCCCAAAATGTTGCGTAGAAATACTCTCCGTTGGATGCTTTGTGCCATACCTGTTGACCCCATGGGCCTTTTTCGTTTAAATCTGTATTTTTATCGGCCCAAATATAATAATCATGGTATTTGCTATTTTTATTTTTTAACGCATCAACAAACCATGGATGTTCATTGCTTGTATGATTGATGACGAGATCCATTATTACCTTCACATTGCGTTTATGTGCTTCTGCCGTTAGCTTACGAAAATCTTGCAAGCTTCCATACTGAGGATCAACATTATAGTAGTCTGTTACATCATATTTGTGATAACTAGGTGAGGGGTTAATGGGCATCATCCAGATCCCATTCACTTGGAGGTCATTCTCCGTTGCTGGATTTCCGTCATTTAAGTAGTCAAGTTTCTTTGTGACGCCTTTTAAATCACCATGGCCATCACCATTCGTATCATAAAACGAATTTACATATAGTTCATAGAAAACACCATTTTTATTTCCCGTTTTTGTTGTTTGTCCCTTATCGCTATGTAACGTTTCTGCATAGGTACCTGTTGATAAGCTAAGAACTAGCGGTAAAGATAGTGCCAAAGTAGTCCATTTTTTCCCTTTCATACTTCCATCCCCCTTGAAATATGAGCAACCGTTTGCATAAATTTTTAAAGATTCTCGAACTGTTAGCAAAACGTAAAAAGCCTGATAATCATGAAAAGTCCTTTATATTCACAAAATAAACTACTGACATACATGTTTTTTACACTTTAAGACTGTGAAATTTCCCATTCAACCTAGCCGAAAACTTTAGGAATAAAGTGTAAGGACAACTACGCTTCTGCCTTCGCCTAACGGCTTACCAATCAGCGAGTTTTCTTTATCCTGAGTGCAAGAAAGTCTCTCTCATGATCATTATCACCTCACTTTAGGAAAACGTTTGCACAATTTGCTGACAATGGAAATATAACACGGATGGAAAGCGTTTGCAATACCTAAAATGTTAAAAATTAACTCATGTGATACATGTAGAGGGTCATCTAACGGATAAGGTGATCTTTTCTCAGGCTAAATGAAAAAACCTTTAAATTTAGTTGCTTCATCAATGGAATAATATGTAAAATTAATGGAAACATACAGAAAGTCCCAGACTTAGTTGTAAACACGTTGCTTAGCTTAAGTCGTCAAAAACAAGGAGTAAATCATAATGACTTCTTCTTATAGTAAGATTCACTAGCCAATTCATGAAAATAAAAACGTGAGTCGGCTTTTTCATGTGAAAAATGCTTCTATTTACGAGTAAAAAACCAGCCCATGGCTAGGCCGGTTAACATAAGATTCGAAAGCGGAAATCGATGTATTTAGAAATCTATAAAGCCTTTTCAATTTCGTTGTTGCTCCAACACTCAGTAAGAGGAACCAACAGTGAAACCAAAAGAAACCGTACAGTA
>NZ_JASATP010000023.1:0-91478 GCF_038440375.1 Bacillus sp. OTU530 | reverse complement strand
TAGAAATTTATACTTCTTAAAGTATAAAAAACAGCCAGCTCTCCTATCCGAAAGCTGACTGCTTCAAACTCGTTATTTGATTAACGCTGTTGTACCAAGCCTAGCAAAATTTCGCGAACGATTTTGCCTGCTACAATCGGTGTTTGTTCACTATGGTCATACACTGGCGCAACCTCTACAATATCAGCACCTACTACATTCACCTCAGAATTTGCAATCTCTACTAAAGATGCAAGCAATTCCTTGGATGAAATGCCGCCTGCTTCGAGTGTACCTGTTCCAGGTGCATGAGCAGGATCTAATACATCAATGTCAATTGTTAAGTACACTGGTCTTCCCGCCAATTCAGGCAAAACCTTCTTCAGAGGCTCAAGAACATCAAACTTGAACAGGTTCATCCCAACTTCCTTCGCCCACTGGAACTCTTCCTTTAAACCAGAGCGGATCCCGAATGAATACACATTTTTCGGACCAATTAAGTTGCAAACCTTCTTAATCGGTGTTGCATGCGAATATGGCTCACCTTCATAATTATCACGAAGGTCTGTATGCGCGTCAAAATGAATAATCGCAAGATCTGGGTACTTTTTGTACATCGCCTTCATAACTGGCCAAGATACCAAATGCTCACCGCCAAGACCAAGCGGAAACTTGCCGTCAGCTAACAAGCTGTCGATGTATTCTTCAATCATATTGACGCTTTTTTCTGGATTTCCAAATGGAAGCGGAATATCCCCCGCATCAAAATATTTTACTTCCTCAAGCTCACGATCCATATATGGACTGTATTCTTCTAGTCCAATTGACAACTCACGGATGCGAGCTGGGCCAAAACGGGAGCCCGGACGGAAACTTACTGTCCAGTCCATCGGCATGCCGTAGATGACTGCCTCAGCCTCATCATAATTTTGATGACTTTTAATAAAAACATTACCAGAATATGCTTCGTCAAAACGCATATCTTTCTCCTCCTATCTATGTAAACACACTGCCTATTTAATTAAATCACCAACGAACTTCGGCAAAGCAAATGCTGCTTTATGAAGCTCCTTTGTATAATATTTTGTTTCAATATCGTGAAAGCGCGCTTCACTTACCTCTAGTGGATCATGCTGCTTAGATCCAATTGTGAATGTCCAAAGGCCGCTTGGGTACGTTGGAATGTTTGCGGTGTATAAACGTGTGATTGGGAAAATCTCACTTACGTCCTTAAACACATTTGTAATCAATTCCGGTGTAAACCAAGGGTTGTCCGTTTGCGCAACGAAAATCCCATCTTCCTTCAAGGCCTTAGAAATTCCCGCATAAAAGCCCTTTGTAAATAAATTTACCGCCGGTCCTACCGGTTCTGTAGAGTCAACCATAATGACGTCATATTCATTTTCGCTTTGCGCAATATGAAGGAAACCGTCGTCCACCTTTACTTCTACACGTGGATTATCCAACTCGCCTGCGATCTCTGGCAAATACTTCTTAGAATACTCAATTACTTTGCCATCAATTTCAACAAGTGTCGCTTGTTTCACGCTTGGGTGCTTTAAAACTTCACGAATCACACCGCCATCTCCGCCACCTACCACAAGCACGTTTTCAGGGCTTGGATGCGTAAACAAAGGAACATGAGCCACCATTTCGTGGTATACAAACTCATCCTTTTGTGTTGTCATGACCATCCCGTCAAGAATTAGCATGTTTCCAAACTCTTCTGTTTCTACCATGTCAAGCTTTTGAAATTCTGTTTGCTCTGTATGTAAAGTGCGCTTCATTTTCGCTGTAATTCCAAAATTCTCTGTTTGCTTCTCCGTAAACCATAATTCCATCTCAGTATCACGCCCTTCTTCTTTATTTGATTTACAGTTGCAGCCACCCTAAATATCACTTAACAAAAATAAAACAAAAACTCTAAAATGTATAGATGAAAATACAAAAAACACATGGGCTTCTACAACATCTTCACATTATATTTTTCACAGCAGCTATGTATCATTTCTATTACCTTTTCCGACTTTTAAAATAAATATGAAGAAAACCCCTATTACTATGAAGGAGCACAATTGTCTCTTCATCTCTCTAATCTGTCCTGGCATCATTTGCAAATGCCTTCGCTAATAAGCTTGCTTTTCTTCCACACTCCTATACCTAAGCAAACTTCTCTTAACATTCAGTTGAAGGGAAATAATATTTTTGTTAATTTTTTCAAAATTTATTGTTCTTTTATTTATTCAACCTCATAATGAATATGTTACAAATAAATGGAAGGAGATTTTCCTATGAAGCATCCTCTCATTTTTGCTCACCGCGGCGTAAAAGGAACACATCCAGAAAATACAATGGCTGCTTTTTTAGAAGCAGAGCGCGTAGGTGCCCACGGGATTGAGCTGGATATTCATCTTTCTAATGATGGCGAAATCATTGTCATTCATGATGAAACACTCAATCGCACAACAAATGGAACAGGTCTGGCATTCAACTATACACTACAGCAGCTGAAGGCGCTTGATGCGGGCAGTTTTTTTGATCATCGCTTCGCTGGGGAGCGAATCCCTTCTCTTCGTGAAGTACTGGCTTGGGCTGCGGGAACTGCACTATTACTGAATATTGAACTAAAAAATGATATTATCCGCTATCCTGAGCTTGAGCAAAAGACAGTGCAGCTCGTTCGTGAGTATGGCCTAGAAGATCGGGTTATATTCTCCTCCTTTAATCATGAATCTATTGAGCTGCTCTCTTCCCTTGCGCCGGAAATTCATAGAGCACTTCTCTATCATGAGCCATTACCTGATGCGCTAATAGAGGCAAGAAGGCGGCAGGCAAGCGGGCTTCATCCAAATTTTATGCTGCTGACAAAAGAATTTGTTCAGTGCGCACAGCAGGCAGGCTTTACACTGCGCCCATATACCATTAATGAATATAAAGATTTAGAAAATATGATTGCCTTAGGTGTAGATGTCATTATCACCGATTGGCCATCACGTGCCTTTGAACTGATAAAAGAAAGAGAACTTCTGTAGAAGGCAGCTGAAAAAGTTCATTTGAAGTACAAAAAGAAGCTAATCATCCGCAATAGATGATTAGCTTCTTTTTGTACTTCACTGTAGGAAAGTATAAATTTCTAGCTGGAAGGCAACTCCTCGGCGGTCTCCTTTTCCCCTTCTTTCTCATTTCTTTTCGTTTAAAAATATGGAAATTTTTCAATACTAATAAGAGCATATGAGCCGGGGGGTAACAGAAATGGAATTAATTGCAAACAAGAAAACGGCAAAGTATATACGGGCAATTGCTTTTATAAGTTTGATTTTCTCTATAGGTCTTGCGACTCTCATTTCGCTGTGTGTTATTATCGCAAAGATTGCAGGTCCTCCTCCTGTATCTGTTCCGCAAACAACTGTTTTTTACGCAAATGATGATTCCGTCATTGGACAAAGCAAAACAGCAGAAAATAGACATTGGGTCGCACTTGACCAAATTTCCCCATTTGTAAGAGAGGCTACAATCGCAATTGAGGACCAACGTTTTTATGACCATTACGGCTTTGATGTTAGACGTATTGCTGGTGCAATCGTAGCTGACATTAAAGCGATGGCGAAGGTTCAGGGAGCAAGTACCATTACGCAGCAATACGCTCGTAACCTTTACTTGAGCCATGATAAAACGTGGAAGCGAAAAGCGATGGAGGCTCTTTATACCATTCGACTTGAGGCGAATTACAGCAAAAATACAATTTTGGAAGGATATCTAAATACGATCTATTACGGACACGGCGCATATGGCATTGAAGCGGCCTCTCGTCTATATTTTAATAAACATGCTGCTGATTTAACGCTTGCGGAAGCAAGTATGCTTGCAGGGATTCCAAAGGGGCCTAGCTATTATTCTCCTTATCTGAATGAACAGCGCGCGAAGCAGCGTCAAGCTCTCATTCTCGGACAAATGCGTGAGCAGGGCTATATTACAAAGGCGGAGGAAGCAGAAGCCAAACAATCAAAGCTTGCGCTTGTTCCGCTTAACCAAAACGAAGTTGCTGCGCAGGCTCCCTATTTCCAAGATGCTGTACAGGCTGCGCTCCTGAATGACCTAAAAATTGATGAACAAATCATCGAGCAGGGCGGGCTCCGTATTTACACGACCCTTGACCCGAAGCTGCAAGCAATTGCAGAGCAAACGGTGCAATCAGTCATTCCAGACAGCACCGACATCGAAACAGCACTAGTTGCGATGGACCCGAAAACAGGTGAGGTAAAGGCCTTAATTGGAGGCCGCGATTATAAAAAAAGCCAGTTTAATCGTGCAACGCAAGCCTATCGACAACCAGGCTCTACCTTTAAGCCATTCCTATATTACGCGGCACTAGAACAAGGCTTTACACCAGTCACCCGCCTTAAAAGTGAATATACGAAATTTAAGCTAGCAGATGGGGTATCTACCTACGCCCCAACAAACTACAATAACTATTACGCGGATGACTTTGTCACTATGATGCAGGCGCTGGCTGTTTCGGATAACATATATGCGGTAAAAACGCATCTATTTCTCGGAGAAAACACGCTTGTTAAAACAGCCAAAAAGTTCGGGATTACAAGCAAGCTGGACCCTGTCCCTGCCCTTGCTCTCGGATCCTCTCCTGTGAAGCCGATTGAAATGACGAATGCCTACAGCATGTTTGCCAACGGCGGCAAAAAGGTATCACCTCTTTTTGTAAGACGCATTATCGATCGTGATGGAGCGGTTTTATACGATGCACACTTAGAAAATGAACAAGTACTCGATAAAAATAACGCGTTCGTCACAGAAGAAATGATGACAGGCATGTTCAATAAAAAGCTAAGCGGCTATGCAACCGTAACTGGACAAACGATTATTCCAAAGCTTACAAGACCATACGCAGGAAAATCCGGCTCTACAAAAACAGACAGCTGGATGATCGGCTTTACACCGCAGCTTGTCACCGGTGTCTGGGTCGGCTACGACAAGGAACGTGACATTACAAGTGCAGCTGAGCAGCGCTACGCAAAGAATATTTGGGCAGATGTAATGGAGAAAGGGTTAGAAAAGGAGAAAAAGGAGAAATTTAAACAGCCCGCTGGTGTTGTTGCCCTTGACATTAACCCGAAAAATGGAAAAATCGCTACAAAGGGCTGCCCGCTTAAGGTAAAAATGTATTTCACAAAGGGAACAGAGCCAACAGAATACTGCATGGATCATTTGGACGGAGAGGATGAATTTAATAAAATTCAGCTAAAGGCAAAGGATGAACAAAAGAACGGTTGGTGGAAGAAATATTTCCCTTGGTAAACCCAAAGAAAACGATTTTGTCAATTGGCAAAATCGTTTTTCTCTTAGAAAGAAAAAAGAAAACCTAAGATGAACTTAAGCTTTCTGTTTCCAATGCTCCGGCATTCTTAGAGAAGCTGGCAGCTTTGTCTGCATATTGCCCTTCGCAGCATTCACCTGCGCCTGCGTAAGAAAAATACTCCCCGTAAGATCCGCACCGCTTACATTAGCATCTCTAAAATCCGCACCAATCAAATCAGTTAATCTGAGGTCAGCATCTCTCAGATCAGCAGCTATCAGTAAGGCTCCTCTTAAATTAGCTCCTTTAAGGTCAGCGTCTCTAAGATTAGCACCAATCAAATCACTGCCGCGCTTAAATTTTTTTCCAAGCTTTTTATTAGAAATTTTAGAGCGTACTAGTTCACTTGTATGTAAAAGTAAATCGTTTATCTTCATCCTATGCTCCGGTACATTAATGTTTAGAATAGCTTCCGTGCCTTGTTTTGTAAGGCTTTCTGTTTCTTCAAAAGCAGCTAGCAGCTCATTGTAAATCGGTCTAGCAGCCTGATTTACAAGCGCTTCCTGCAAATACCAAAGCATTTCCTGAAGCTGTTGCATAATCGGAAATACAGCAAACATTTCCTTAGCTAAATCTTTATTATTCTTCCAATCGTTCCCCTCATAAATGATTTGAGAAACCTTTTGTCCGGCTCCAAAACACTCATATGCAACACAGCCCCGGAAGCCTTTTGTTATAAGGTCTTGATGAATGCTGCATAAGTAATTTGATTGCAGGTTCGAACAAGGCGTTCCTCCATCCTTATCAATCGCGAAATCAGCAGATTTTGCATAGGGTAAAGCTACACAACACAACCCAAAACAATTTGAGCAATCTGAACGTAAACTATTTTGGATGTTGTTATCTATTTCTAACTTATTAGACAAAATAATCCCCCCTCTTTTAATATATCTTCTTACAGTGGAACACAAAAGGTCCCTGCCCAGTATGCAGAGACCTTTTTTTATTCTAGTTTTCCTCTAAACAGGCTTTTTCACCTTAATAACACGGATTCGCATTTCCCCCAATAGCAAAACTTGCTTATTCGGTCAATAACTCCTGCTTGAGCTTCGCACTGGAGTTTTTCCAGATATCTTCATCATGTGACTTTAGGAAACTGCCAAGAATCTTTTTGGACGCCTCATCCATATGATCCACAATAATATGACGCTTCAAGGATTTATCCATTTTATTTACATGCTCTGGAAGCAGCTTATAGCCGCGGCGCGCCTCACGATCCACTGTCATTTCGCAAGCTGTCGCACCCGCATAATACGCTCCCTCTGCTGTTCTTTCAATAGTTACCCAAACGAGCCAATATGGCTTTCCATTTGGCACCTCTTCCTTGTTGGTTAAGAATTTAATGCCTTTTTCAACTGCGCTGCGGGCATGCATCGCCCCCACGTCTACATATGCAGTCCCTTCTGTTACATCCACAATAACAGGGGACATATTCTCCAAGCTTAATGCACCGACACCAAAGCCGCCGTGACCGCTTGTTGAATCATTTTTTACAATATTAAAGCCAATTGGCTTTTTCTTTTGTTGCTCTTCCATTCTGTTTCCTCCTGCTTCTCTTTTCCTTATATTGTATCATTATGAAACATACAAACCAAAGAGCGGCGCAATGATGCTCTCAATCGCTCCTGATACATACGGTATGACAACCGAAAAAATTGGTCCAATTGTATATTGATCAAGCGGTGTGATAACTAACACCAGAAAAATAATCGCTCCGTAATTTTCAAACTGTGTCATCTTTGCCCGCACATTCATCGGCATAAGATCCTCCAAGATGCGATAGCCGTCGAGCGGCGGCAATGGCAGTAAGTTAAAAACAAATAAAACAAGATTTAAGCCGATGAAAATTTGAAAGAATTCATACAGTGTTTTTCCGATTGCATCCGGCAGCATGTGCAGCGCACCCGTGCTGATAAGAGCATACCAGAGAATGTAACCAACAATTCCTAAAAACAAGTTGCTAAGCGGTCCAGCTACGGAAACTAGTATACCTGCCAGACGCGGTCGCTTAAAGAAATATGGATTTACAGGAACCGGTCGCGCCCAGCCAAAGCCAAGCAGGAAAATAGCAATCGTCCCGACTATATCAAGATGGGCTAGTGGTGATAACGTTAAACGTCCTTGTTGCTTTGCAGTGGGGTCTCCGAATTTATACGCAACATAAGCGTGAGCAAATTCATGAAGGGAAAGGGCTGCTGCTATTGCTAACACGACCAGCGGGATTTGCTGCAATGGGTAAACAAATAAATGGTCCATCATTCATCTCCTTTTTCAAGCTTTACCGTAAGCATACCAAAAATATAAAGAAAATGTTTGTTTTCTGATTTCTTCCTAACAAAATTCGCTATAATAGGAGTGTATTTTACATAAAAAGGAGTGAAAATCATGCCATATGTTACAATTAAAATGCTGGAAGGCCGTACAGAGGAACAAAAAAAAGCTCTTGCTGAAAAGGTAACAGCTGCAGTCGTTGAAACAACAGGCGCACCAGCTGAAAAGGTTGTTATATTCATTGACGAAATGACTAAAAATAACTATGCAATCGCTGGGAAGCGTTTAAGCGACGAATAGAAAACTCGCCGATTGGCGAGCCCTGCCCTTAGGCGAAGCCAGAGGCATAGTTGTACTTACGCTCCTAAAATTTCCGGCTATGTTGAATTCGTTTCTAGCTGGAAACTTATACAGCCTTAAATGTAAAAAGGAAAAGACCCTGCTTGGGTCTTTTCCCTTTTTGAAACAGACCTTGTCCGCTGTCTTTATTACCCTTTTCCTTCTAAAATACTAATGATTTTTTCCTTCACTTTTCCTTTCCGTCCATCCTCGTATAAGGTGTCATACGGATAAAAAAGCTTTTGATCCATGCGTTTTTTGCCTGTAATAGCTTCAACGATACTCGATTCACGTGATAATTCACGAAGCTCGCCATTTGGCATCAGCAGCATAATCGGCAAACGTTCCTCTTCTTCACCTGCCCGATAAAAGTCATACGGCAGGTCAGAGGTAGAATCTACAACGAGATAATAATCCGGGTCGATGCCAGCCTTCTTGCATAAGCTGCTTAGCTCCATCCAGTTATTTAATCCGTGATATTTTTCTGTGAAATCTACATATTTAAATAAGTTTCGGTTCACAAAGCGCCGGCAGAGATCACTTAAAATCGCATCTTCTTCCTCCTGCCATACTTGAAAATAATAGTACATAATATTTTCATCAAGCTTTAAGTAATCTTCAATCGTAACCTCATCCTCAAATAGCGAGTAGAAATGAACAGGCTGATGCCTGAATGAGTAATATTGCTTATGAAGTGCCTTCGCGCGATGCAAGATCTTTGTTAAAATAACCTCCGCACTGCGTGTGACCGGATGGAAATACACTTGCCAGTACATTTGATAACGGCTCATAATATAATGCTCCACCGCATGCATACCGCTATACTTAATTACAACCTGATCTCCGTGCGGGCGCATCACACGTAAAATACGCTCCATATCGAAGTTTCCGTAGGTGACCCCAGTAAAATAGGCATCTCGCAGTAAATAATCCATTCGGTCTGCATCAATTTGACTGGAAATCATACTAATTGCTAGCTTATTATCAGAGGTTTTCGCAATAACCTCGGCTACCTTTTTCGGGAATTCACGGTCAACCTCCCGCAGCACTTGATTAATTTCTGTATCACCAAGGATAATGCGCTGCGTGAAATGCTCATGGTCAAGATGAAATACCTTTTCAAAGGAATGTGAAAATGGCCCGTGCCCAACATCATGTAAAAGCGCGGCACATAAGCAAAGTAAGCGATCCTCAGTATTCCATGCGGGTCTGCCATCAAACACATTATCAATCATCCGACGAATGATTTCATATACGCCGAGCGAGTGATTAAATCGGCTATGCTCCGCTCCATGAAACGTAAAAAATGTTGTACCAAGCTGTTTGACGCGGCGTAATCTTTGGAACTCTGCTGTACCGATCAAATCCCAAATGACCTGATCATCCACATGAACATATTTATGTACAGGATCCTTAAACACCTTTTTTTCATTCATTTTGCCATTGGGATATACCATTTAAGATACCCCCTTTCTTTGCTACTATCATACCTGTATTATACCGAAAGGATAATGAGATGAGAAAGACCCGCCTATGCATTTATATTCAATTACATACAAATTCCAATTAAAGAAAACTCGCCGATTGGCGAGCCCTGCCCTTAGGCAAAGACAGAGGCGTAGCCCTACTTATACTGTATTCCTAAAAGTTAGCTTCCTGCTAGAACTTAACTTTACGCTCTCCTAATAGTGAAAAAAGCACTTCCTCTACCGAGAAGTGCTTTCCTTATTTTCCTAGTTTATCCTCAATTTTTTTAATTAATTCAGTTTCATTTGGTGCCGAAACAGGGCGGTTATTCACGAACGCAAATGACTTTTTGCGCCCTGGCCCACAGTATGACTGACAGCCAACCTGCACATCTGCATCCGGGTCTACTTTCTTTAAACGCGGAAGCAATGTTTTTAAATTTGTGGCCTGACAATCATCGCACACCCGAAATTCATTTGCCATCTTGCACAATCCTTTCTCGAGCTCAAACTTTTCGCATATATTAGTATGCACCGTTGCACGATTTGCTAAAAGATATTTTACCGTTCTTTTTGAAATGTTGCAAGCTATCCGTGCACGATCTTATAAGGCAAAGCTATCATTAATTGTTGTCCACATAGGAAAACAGGCAGAAATAATGCATCTGCCTGTTTTCCTATTCATATGTATTTTCAAAACGCTCTAAATGGCAGAACTATTAAAAAAGGATGGCAACCAGACGACCATAGAGGAATTTCCTCTTTAGGCTCTAAGCTTTGCGTCCCTGCTTTTCAGCCAGGTTTGCCTTTTACATATCATATAAAAATGTAGTGGGGTATTCTCTTATAGAGAATACTAAGTAAGTAAGTATGAACATATTATACATTTTTTTATAAGAAAAATACATACTCTTTTTATTTTCTCTCTATATTTTCCACTTCCAATCGACCTGAAAAGCTAATCTGAAAGAGAGATAGTATGTTTTACTAGGAACTTCAGAGCCTCTATCTCTGGAAATAATCTACCATTTTTTTAAAAGGTTTGTATAAGACGTATCATTTCCGTCCATCCTAAAGGTAGAAAACACTTTAGAAAGGGATTAAGGAGATGATTCTATGAAGATAAGACAAGATGCTTGGACAGAAGAAGATGATTTGCTTTTGGCAGAAACAGTACTGCGCCATGTCCGGGAAGGAAGCACGCAATTAAACGCCTTTGAAGAAGTAGGAGATAGACTTAATCGCACATCAGCGGCTTGTGGATTTCGTTGGAATGCCGTTGTACGCTATAACTATGAAAAAGATCTACAGGTAGCAAAAAGGCATCGCAAAGAGAAGATGCGTGCAATCGGCGGGGATCAGGCAAAGAAAAAGCTGCTGTATACACCACCAGCACCAGCTCCTGCCGTGCGTACTGTTGATATGGAAGCTGATGAAGTCATAGAAAATACAGTTCTACTAGAAGAACCTTCCTTCACCATGACGGATACTGCTGTTTTTAGTCCAAGGGAGACTTCTTCTCTTACAATGGCAGATGTAATTCATTTTCTGCAATCTTTAGGAAGCTCAGATGTAAAGGTCACTGCATTGGAGCGCGAAAATGAACGATTAAGAAAAGAAATTACTGAATACATGCATAAAAATGAAGAACTAGCAGGCAAAGTTGCCAAGCTAGAGCAAGAATCAACGACGATTCAAGAGGATTACGAAACAATGATGAAAATTATGAATCGCGCCCGTAAGCTCGCTCTTATGGATGAAGAGGAGCGACCAACAACAAGCTTCCGAATGGACCGAAACGGGAACCTTGAAAAAATTGCAGAATGATAGCCGCAGAGGAGATAGCTATATTGCTATCTTCTTTTTTGTTATAATGACTTAAGGAAAGCGGACATAGACCATTTTACCTGCGGGAGACCCCCGTTCAATAAAATCGGCAGCAGTCCATTAAGCTTTATAACCTCATCATAAAGGGGCTACAGACATGCGTGATTATCGTTCTATTTTATCTCAGCCCCAATGGCGCATCATTGACCAATCAAGTCTAGGACCGCAGTTTCAAGCACTGCAGTCTTTCGCGATGGATGATACATTATGTACAACAGTCGGCAGTGGGCTTTCCCCTGCAACGGTGCGCTCTTGGGTTCATCACAATACAATTGTACTTGGCATCCAAGATACAAGGCTCCCGTTTTTACAGGAGGGCATAAACTTTTTACAGGAGCAGGGCTGGAATGTAATTGTACGCAATTCAGGCGGTCTTGCGGTTGTGCTGGACGAAGGAGTGTTAAACATCTCCCTCATCCTGCGCGAAGCCGATAAGAGCATTGATATTAACCTTGGCTATGATGCAATGCTGGGGCTCATTCAAGAAATGCTTCATGATTATGGTGCTGTCATTGAAGCAAGAGAGATTGTTGGCTCCTATTGTCCAGGCAGCTATGATTTAAGCATTGACGGTAAAAAATTTGCCGGTATCTCACAGCGCCGGATTCGCGGCGGGATTGCTGTACAAATTTATCTGTGCGCCACGGGCAGTGGCTCAAATCGAGCTGCCCTCATTCGCGATTTTTATCAGCTTGCGCTAAAGGGAGAGCAGACAAAGTTTGTCTATCCTGTTATCGTGCCGGATGTAATGGCATCCTTATCGGAGCTGCTGAAGACAGACATCACCGTGTATCACTTAATGATGCGTCTGCTGCAAACACTTCAACACTTTACGCCGACGCTCTCACCATCACAGCTGCTTCCTGAAGAGGTCTCAATGTATGAACAAAACCTCCATCGGGTTTTAGAGAGAAACAACAAAGCTCTAGGATAAATACCCAGCGGAAGCGCAGCAGGATAGCGTATACAGAAAACTCGTCACCTGGCGGACAGAGACACGGTTGAACTTATACTTTGTTCCTAAAATGAAAAAAAGCCCAATATGGGCTTTTTTTATTTACAGTGCTTGACCTGCAGTGATTAAAGACAGCTTATATACATCCTCTTCATTACAGCCGCGGGATAAGTCATTTACAGGCATGTTCAATCCTTGTAAAACAGGTCCAATCGCCTCAAAGTTCCCTAAGCGCTGTGCAATTTTGTAGCCGATATTTCCTGCTTCAAGGCTTGGAAATACAAATACATTCGCATTCCCTTCAATAACAGAACCAGGCGCTTTTTGCTTCGCAACAGCTGGTACGAAAGCCGCATCGAATTGGAACTCACCATCCAATGTTAACTCCGGTGCCATTTGCTTCGCAAGCTGCGTCGCTTCTACTACCTTTTCTGTTTCCGGAGATTTTGCTGAACCCTTTGTTGAGAAGCTAAGCATTGCAACGCGCGGGTCAACACCAAACAAAGCTGCCGTTTTTGCGCTTTCTACTGCAATCTCCGCCAAATCCTGGCTGGATGGAGAAATATTAATTGCACAATCAGCAAATACATATTTTTCCTCTCCACGTACCATGATAAACACGCCGGAAGTTTTAGAAACGCCTGGCTTTGTTTTAATGATTTGCAGGGCAGGACGAACTGTATCTGCCGTAGAATGAACTGCTCCGCTTACAAGTCCCTGTGCTTTGCCCATATAAACAAGCATTGTACCAAAGTAATTTTCATCTTGTAATAATTTGCGTGCGTCTTCTTCAGATACCTTTCCTTTACGACGCTCCACAAAAGCTGCTACCATCTCTTCCATTTCATCATAAGATGCTGGGTCATAAATCGTAACACCAGATAGCGCTACATTCAAAGCATCTGCCTTTTGCTTAATCTCAGCTGTATTCCCCACTAAAATTGGGTTTACTAGCTCGTCCTTCGCTAAGCGTGCTGCTGCGCCAAGGATACGCTCATCTGTTCCTTCTGGAAGAACAATCGTCGTTCCCTTTCCGCGAAGCTTCTCTTTTAATGTTGCAAATAAATCACTCACTGTTGTTACCTCCTATGTACTTAACTGTATTTAAGGATACGCCTTTTTTCCTCTAATTTAAACTTTTTCAATTTAAAAAAACGCCCAAAAATAAATGATTATATATTTAGAATGTTCTGACCCCCATTCGCTAGCAGGAATTCCTATTTCTTGATGCTTTTATGGTATAGTAAATATTGTACGAGATGAATTTAAAAATTGAGGTGATTAAGATGAGTGAAGCAGCAAAAACATTAGACGGTTGGTATTGCCTGCACGATTTCCGTTCTGTGGACTGGACTGCATGGAAGCGGTTATCAAGCGATGAGCGTCAGAAAGCTATTTTTGAGTTTTTGGATCTAGTGGAAAAGTGGAGCAAAACAGAGGAAGCAAATGAAGGCAGCCAAGCTGTTTATACAATTGTTGGGCAAAAAGCAGATTTTATGCTCATGCTTTTACGTCCAACAATGGAAGAATTAAACGAAATTGAGACGGAATTTAACAAAACAATGCTTGCTGAATATTTAGTTCCTACATATTCCTATGTGTCTGTCGTGGAATTAAGCAATTACCTGCCTTCTGACGAGGATCCATATCAAAACCCACAGATTATAGCGCGTCTGAAGCCAATTTTACCAAAAGCGCAATACATATGCTTCTACCCAATGGATAAGCGCCGCCAAGGAGACGACAACTGGTACATGCTTCCGATGGAGGAGCGTAAAAAAATGATGTACAGCCACGGTAAAATTGGTCGACAATATGCGGGCAAGGTACGCCAAATTATTACAGGCTCCGTTGGCTTTGATGATTATGAATGGGGCGTAACATTATTCTCAGATGACGTACTTCAGTTCAAAAAGCTTATCTATGAGATGCGCTTTGATGAAGTGAGCGCACGCTATGGTGAGTTTGGCTCCTTCTTCGTCGGCAACATCCTCCCGAAGGAAAAGATTGCAGAATTTTTACACGTATAATGATGGATGCTTCCTGTTTTCGCAGGGAGCATTTTTTGTTGCCTAACTCCTATAAGCTTGATTTTCTTAGTTGTCATATCTCCTTTTCCCTCTCCATACATATGGAATAGCGGTTCTTTTTGATAGCAGCATTCCCTTAAAGCAACAAAGTATAGTTTACTGGCCCGAACTGCCTTTGAAGTGAGGTGAAAGGTATGGGAGTTATTCCATATACCGAAGAGCATGCAAAACTTCTCGCGCGATTGATGAGAGCAGAAGCTGAAAGCGAAGGAAAGCAGGGCATGTTGATGGTTGGAAATGTCGGCGTAAACCGGGTGCTCAGCGACTGCCTGGACTTTAAAAAAATTCGTGATCTCCAGCAAATGGTATTTCAAACTCCGGGCGGCTTTGAAGCAACTCAAAAAGGCTACTTTTATCAACGGGCAAGAGACAGTGATATTGCGTTGGCGCGCCGTGTGATTAACGCGGAACGCTTCTGGCCTGCCACCTATGGCTTATGGTTCTTTAGGCCAGAGGGGGATTGCCCCCCTACATGGTTTAATCAACAGAATTCCGGAAGATTCAAAAAGCATTGCTTCTACCAGCCATCCGGAAGTGATTGTCCGAAGGTTTACTCTATTTAGCTAATCATAGGGAGGGTTTAGGATGAATCAAAATCCATATTATGGATCAGGCTTTTATCAACCATCAGGAACACCAGTACCTGCTTCTGGGCAGAATGGTTATTATGCACAGCAGCCTGCTCAACAAAGTACACAGGCTGTACAGGGCGCGCAGGCTGCACAGGCTGCACAGGCCGCGCAGGCACAGTTCGCAATGGCTTCAGGACAGCTGCCTTTAGAGCAATCATATATTGAAAATATTCTTCGTTTGAACAAGGGTAAGCAAGCAACTGTATTTATGACGTATGAACGAAACAGCTCCCTCGGAACGCAGTCATATACAGGGATTATTGAAGCAGCTGGGCGCGATCATGTTATTATAAGTGATCCTGAATCGGGAAAACGTTATCTCCTGCTCATGATTTATTTAGACTATGTAGAATTCCCAGGGGAAATCAATTATCTTCCGCAAGGGCAAGCTGCAACGTATCCACCGCGGAGATAAAAAGCGCAGTTGGATACCTCCTACTACGCACAAAAGCTGGCAGCCCAAGGGCTGCCAGCTTCTTTTACATAAAACCCTAAGGGACGCTAAGCAGTGAATACCTCTTCGTAAGTAAATCAGGCTGCGCTGCTTTTCTCTATAATCCCTTTACTGCCGCGATCGCAAGCAGCACCCATGCCGTTAAGAAGGCTACGCCTCCAAGCGGTGTAATAGCCCCAAGCACCTTAATGCCAGATACGCTTAATACGTACAAGCTTCCTGAAAATAAAACCGTTCCTGCAACCATAATCCACCCTGCCGCCGTAGTAAGTGAACTACCTGGCAGCTTAGCTAAAAGAAATGCCACCACAAACAAACCAACTGCATGGAACATCTGATATGTAACACCTGTTTTCCATACCTCTAGCATTTTGGCGGAAACTCTACCTTCTAAGCCATGTGCGCCAAATGCGCCAAGTGCAACCGATAAAAACGCACTAATGCAGCCTAAAACAAAAAACACCTTCATATCCTTCACCGCCCTCTTACCTAATCTTAGAAGAATTCACACCGAAAGCCAACCGTTTTGTCTCCTAAAGAAAACTCGTCGATTGGCGAGCCCTGCCTTTGGGCGAAGACAGAGGCGTAGTTGCCCTTATACTGTATTCCTAAAATTTCCGACTACGTCGAATTCACTTCTAGCTGGAAATTTATAAGTTCTTACAGTGTAAAGAAAACTCGCCGATTGGCGAGCCCTGCTCTTGGGTGAAGACAGAGGCGTCGTTGCACTTATACTGTGTTCCTAAAATTTCTCACTACGTCGAATTAGCTTCCGGCTGGAAATTTATACTTTCTTACCGTGTAAAGAAAACTCGCCGATTGGCGAGCCTTGCCTTTGGGCGAAGACAGAGGCGTCGTTGCACTTATACTGTGTTCCTAAAATTTCTCACTACGTCGAATTGGCTTCCAGCTAGAAATCTATACTTTCTTACCGTGCTAGAAATCCAATAAGGAACCTCCGTTTGCGCCTTCTTCCTTTAAAGACACTGGTGCAGGAGAAAAAGAAGGGGCTGTATGAATAGGCCTTTGCTCCAACATTGCTGCTGGCGCAATCTGTGCCTCTTGTTGCTCCTCCAGCACTAGGTCACATAAGGCACGGATGGCAGCTAAATGCTCCCGAACCTTTGCTGTGTTATGCTGCTGCCTTGCAGCCGCAACCTCACTCGTTAATTTGTTTAATACCGCCTCTACAGACACTTGCATCATTGTTCACCTCATTATTTCTATTGATATGCCTTTTCCATTAGTTGTAGCTTTTCTATCGGTCCAAACACTATTATCATATCATGTTCAAGAAGCTTTTCCTCCCTTGTTGAGTTATGAATAACAATATTATTTCAGAGCACAGCTAAAATAGTGACATCAAAACTATCCTTAATTGCTTATATATTCCAAATCTTATACTTGAAATTGGACAACCAATGCACTACAATACGTAGTGGAAGGTGAAAACATGAATATCAAAAATTTCAAGTACGATGAAGTGGGGCTATCCCGTTTTTTTGGACCGTTAGAAGCCAAAATTATGGAGCTTCTCTGGAATGCGGATGAGCTCAGCATTAAGGATGTTCAACAACGCCTTGAGCAGGACAAGCCCGTCAATTTCAACACTGTTATGACTGTTATGAATCGACTGGTAGAGAAAGGAATTCTAAAAAAGAGATTACAGGGAAGACTTTCACTATTTCGGCCGGTTCAATCAAAGGATCGCTTTATCGAAGAGCAATCTAAGAAGATAACAGAGAACTTGCTTGATGAGTTTGGCGGTGTTGTAATCACCCATATGCTTGATGCATTGAAAGATGTAGACAAAAACCTGCTGGATGAATTAGAACATAAAATTCAGCAGTTAAAACAGGATAAGCTATGATGTGGTGTAAAAAGAAGTCGGCCTTTATTCTGGGATTAAGTCTCCTTATTGCGGTTTTTGTATGGAGCCAGATAGGGATGTACTTAGCACATCTCCTATTTGGAGTAAATATTCGTGTAAACTTTTTTAAGTTTTGCATTAGCTTGTTCAAGGAAAGTTCATTTTACTACTTTCTTGTGCTTCTTCTATTAAATGCATTTATTGCCTATACCGTGCTTGTAACACTTATTAAGGTTACAGAGCAGTATATTGTAGCTAAAAAGTTTAAACAGAAGCTAGTCCATCTAAAGAGCATAGAATTAACCAATATCATGAATGAGGAATACAACCGGCAAAATCAAGATATTATGGTCATTCATCACAATCAGTCACTAGCGTTTACAATTGGATGCATGAAACCGTATATCGTTCTCTCAAGCGGTTTAATCGAGATGCTGGAGGACCATGAGCTTGAGGCAGTAATAGAGCATGAAACCTTTCATCAAAGAAACCGTGATCCGCTAAAGGTTTTCATCCTGCAATTAATCTCGCAATCCCTTTGGTTTATTCCGGTAACCAAATGGGCTTACCAAAACTATAAAATTATGAGTGAAGTGCTAGCCGACGGATATGCAATCCAAAGAACAGGTTCTGAGCTAGGTCTAGGAAGTGCCTTGTTAAAGCTCATTAAAAATGGGTTTCACCCAGGCATAGGTCCTGTCTTAATTCACTTCTCGGATGAATCCGTAAATTACAGATTACAGCAGCTGGTGGATCCTCAAAAAACGATACCGGTAAGGCTTAAAACAACATCTATTGTAATTTCTATACATGCGTTATTTCTTTTTATGAGTATGGTTCTAGTAACCATTACTTAATTTTTTTTTTTACCTTCCAACACTACATAGTGTAGTGCAAAAATGAAAGGAGAGATAAGTAATGAAAAATTATCAAGAAATTGGAGCATTTATTTTAAGGGTAGTATTGGGAATCACCTTCTTTGTACATGGTCTAACAAAGTTTCAAAGTGGTTTAGGCGGTCTTGCCGGATGGTTCCAGAGCATGGGCATACCTGGCTTCATGGCATATGCTATCGGTACAATTGAATTAGTGGGCGGAATCGCCTTAATCTTAGGTCTGGGAACAAGAATCATTTCTGCTCTGCTTATTGCCATTATGGTGGTTGCCACTCTGAAAGTGAAATTAGCAGCTGGATTCTTAGGAAATGGACAAGGAGCTGGCTACGAGCTAGAAGTTGCTTTAATGGTGATGGCTCTTCATCTCGCTTTAAATGGAAGCTCCTTCCTATCATTAGATTCTAGGCTTCCTTTTACAAAGGCGCGGGCAGCAGCTAGAGCATAAGAGGAAAATCAATAAATCGTTCAGGAGGGTCTTAGCAGCCCTCCTTTTTATATGGAAAACTTCTAACCTTGCAGCCTACGACTATTGTTGTTAGGATAGTAGATAACACGAACGATGGAAAGGGCTGAATAAGATGTCTTACAAAATGATTGTACTGGATTTAGATGATACACTGCTGCGCGACGACCATACTATTTCTGAGCGTACAAAAAAAGCGCTTATGGATGCACAGGAGTTTGGTGTGAAGGTTGTACTTGCTTCTGGACGTCCCACATACGCGATGCTTGATATTGCAAAGGAACTTCACCTAGAGAAGTATGGAAGCTATATTCTTTCCTTTAACGGCGCCAAGATTATAGACTGCCAAACAGATGAGGAGCTATTCAGCAGTACCCTATCACCAGAAACAACCCATCACTTATATGAAGTGAGCCGCCGTGAGGATATTGATGTTTGGATTCACACATATGTTGGTGACACAATTGTAACTGAGGCAAATAATCAATATACTGAGATAGAAGCAGAAATTACCGGACTGCCAATCGTGGAGGTTGATAGCTTCACAACTGCAATTGATGAGCCTGTTGTAAAAGTATTAATGGTGGAGGCTCCAGAGCGTCTAATTGGAATAGAAAAGCAGCTGCAGGCTGAATTCGCTGGAAAATTATCCGTTATGCGTTCTAAGCCATTTTTCCTTGAATTTACAGAGGCTGGAGTAACAAAGGGTACAAGCCTCAACTATCTGATTCAAAAGCTCGGTATTAAGCGTGAGGAAGTCATCGCAATGGGGGACAGCTACAATGACCAAGCCATGATTGAATTTGCGGGTCTTGGCGTTGCTATGGGGAATGCACCTGATGATATTAAGGCTATAGCGGACCATGTAACAGATACAAATATGAATGATGGCGTAGCAAAAGTTGTTGAGGAATTCGTCCTGACTGTACGTGTTTAATACTCAGACTGCCCTTGCTTTTGAGGAAAACATTCTGAAGACAAGAGCAGGTAGATAAATCCAAAAAAGCTCCCTTCCTAGAAATATAGGAGGGAGCTTTTTGCACTTTAAGAAAGCATAAATTTCTGGCGGGAAGACCATTCGACGTAGTCGGAAATTTTCGGAATACAGTATAAGGGCAACTACGCCTCTGTCTTCGCCTAACGGCTCGCCAGTCGGCGAGTTTTCTTTATTATTATTTCATATATACATGTCTCTTGCGTGCAAAACGTCTCATTAATTCCTCGTACGCACCTGAACCAAGGGTAACGCCTAGGATGATAAATATAAACCCAAGCAGCTGCTTCCATACAATGGTTTCCCCGAGGAAGAGAAGTGAGCCAATTAACGCAAAAAACGGGTTGAAATTAATGAAAATTGACGCTTCCGCTGCCCCAATTTTTCCGACACTATAATTGTAGATCATGTGGCCAAAAGCCGTCGCAAGAAGAGCTGATAGCAAGAAGAGACTCCAAGCAGCGATAGATCCTCTTGTCATGCTAGAAAGCCCGCTTGGTTCTATAATGAGGCTGATGACAAATAAAAGCGCTGAACCAAAGATTAGCATATAGCCCGTCATAAGACGTGGATCGATTGTCTTAGAAGCCTTTTTAATAGTAATAAAGCTGACCGATTGTGACAGGATGGATAAAAAGATATCTATGTCGCCGGAAGAAATATGGTGAAGGCTCTCACCATTCCCTAAAATAACAAATGACACTCCGAAGAAACCAAGCAACACCCCTACTACCTTCAAAACAGTCGCTTTATCCTTTAAAAACAACATTGCAAGGATGGCTGTCAAGAGCGGCGCCATTCCCAAAATCAAACCAGTATTCGTTGCAGATGTTTTCGTTAAACCGACAGATAAAAAATAATGATGTCCTACAACATTAAATAAGCTTCCTATGAAAATATAAAACCATTCTTTTCCCTTTGGCAGACGTACCGCTTTTAAAAAGCCAAGAATGAGAAATACTATACATCCGGCTGTAAAAATCCGAAAAGCTGTCATCGTAACCGGCATAAAACTCGTAACCAATATTTTTGTAGCAATTACGTTCATTCCCCAAAGCAACATGACAAATAATAGCAGACTATATATTTTTGATTTTGACACCGTCATTCTCCTCTTCACTACTAAGATGGAAAAAAGGGAAGAACGGCTTCCCGCTTCCCTTTTCCATTCCTCTATTTTATAATAACTTTCCTGCTTTGTGAATTACTATGTATCCCTGGATTTCCCCGTATAAAGAAAACTCACCGATTGACGAGCCCTGCTCCTGGGCGAAGTTTCAACTGGAAATTTATATATTCCTCCAGCGTAAAACAGAGAAAAAAAGCCCAAAGATCCCTTCATCATGAAAGGATTTCCTTGCGCTTTATAAACCTGAGTAGATCTCGTCCCTCTAAATATTATGAAATATCCGGTATTTCCCAATCAATCTCTGTCTCATGGACACTTTGCAAAAATGCATTTACCTTTGAATATGGCTTGCTTCCAAAAAAGCCTCGATTTGCTGAAAATGGACTTGGATGCGGAGCCTCAATGATATAATGCTGGCTATTTGTAATGAGAGGAGCTTTTGCCTGTGCATGCTTACCCCATAATACAAACACAACTGGCTTTTCCCTCTCATTTAACAGCTGGATGACACGGTCTGTGAACGTTTCCCAGCCCTTTCCCTTATGAGAGTTCGGTTCGCCTTGCCGCACTGTTAATACTGTATTTAACAAAAGAACGCCCTGCTCTGCCCATTTCACTAGGGAGCCGTGATTTGGAATATGGCAGCCAAGATCATCATGTAGCTCCTTGAACATATTCTTTAGTGACGGTGGAATACGAACACCTGGATTCACAGAGAAGCTTAAGCCTTGTGCTTGATTTGGACCATGATACGGATCCTGGCCAAGGATAACAACCTTTACGTCATCATAATCTGTGTAATGTAATGCATTAAAAATCTCATCGGGCTTTGGATAGACAATACGTGTACGGTACTCCTCCTTTAAAAACTCACGAAGGCTTTTATAATATGGCTTTTCAAACTCTTCTTGTAAAAGTGGTTCCCAGTCATTTTTTAGGATTGTCGCCACCCTAACCACTTCCTTTCTTAGTCTCTTTTTAGTTATTTTGCCCATACTTTTCATAGTACACGTTTTAGTTGTTAATCAAAAGAATTGATGATAGAAACTAGTGCTTCTACATATGCAGTATCTTATATGTAAAAGAAAACTCGCCGATTGGCGAGCCCTGCCTTTGGACAAAAACAGAGATGTGTAGTTGCCCTTATACTCTATTCCTAAAATTTCCCGCTATGTCGCATGGTCTCTTGAATAGAAATTTAGGCTTTCTGAAAACGTAAAGAAAAGGCCGACTCCAAGAGATCGACCTTTTTATCTAAATTCGCCCAGATTGGTTCGGCTTCCATAAATAAGGGCAGACGCTGCATTCGGATGCTACGCATCGCTTAGATGAAAATGCATCCTCTGATTATACCGAACGGCGGCAAAGAAGACGCTCTAGCATAAGTCCTATTCATGATGATAGCTCTGAAAAAACACAAGAGGTTGCATCGCTTTCTCCTCGTTATGAATAGGCCTTCTCGTATGATCCGAACAATACATTATATGAACAAGCTTACCTGTAAGACACGGACAAGTTCCTTAATTCCTTGCCTAACTTGTCATATCCTGCTTCGTAAATACAAAAAATGACACAAACAGTGAGACGGCTGCCCAAGCCGTTAAATTCAGTAAAGAAAAACTCATAGATAATCCCTTTAATGCTGGAAGCTGTCCAGACAAGTAATCGGTAAGCGATAAGTTAACACTAAAAATATACTTCGCTCCCTCCCAGGACGTTGCAAAGTTGCTTAAAATATTCCCAGCGATTAAGCCAGCAAGCATCACTCCCATACCAGCTGGTGTATTGCGGATAAGCACCGAAATCATAAAGGAAATCGTTCCAATCACAACCGCCACAAACCAAGCTAATCCATATGCCATCATAACGTACATCCACTGCGGAACAAGGTGAACGAAGTTTGTATTCAAGCTTTCGTTTTCGATTACAAACCCGGTTAAGACAGGAAGCATCCATCCCGAGTAGCCAAATACAATCCCCGATAGAAGATAAGCGATGATACCGACAAGCAGCAAAATCAGCGAAACAAATAGCAGCATCGTGACATATTTGCTCAAAAGCACCTTCCACCTTCGAACCGGTCTGGTCAAAAGCATTTTAATCGTCCCGTCACTCCGCTCTCCTGAAACAATATCAATTGCAACAATCATGACAAGCAACGGCACAAATAGGGTAATGCCCTGTTCGATAAAGGCTCTTGTAAAGGTTGGAGCTCCCGGCGCATTTGGATTAATATCATGATCCAAATAATATTGCTGCTGTTCAATACGCACCTTGAGCCATTCTCTCCACTCTTCTGGCAAGCGTGAATTGTTCAAACGATTTTGCGTATCAACAATTTGCTGCTGCAGTGACACTCGCCAATCACTTGTACCGAGGCGCTTCATTGTTGTTTGCACCTCCCTATACTGCGCATATACAAAGATAGGGATTAATACAAGTAAAATCAGGATGATCACAAAGACCCTTTTTTTTCGATAAATCTTCTCTGACTCGTTATAAACTAGCTGCAAAAACTCACGCAATTCCTTCAGCTCCCGTCAGCTCCATAAACAGATCCTCCAAGGTAAATGCAACCTCACGCACACTATGGACATCTATACCATTTTCAATGAGCTGCTTATTGTACATGCTAATTCGTTCAATTGGCATACGGCATGTAATGACATTCTGCTGCGCTGTAAGCTCCCTTACTTCTGCTAAACCTCTTAAAATGCCTTCTGCTTTTTCAACTGGTGTTACAATCCACTCTACTCTATCAGCCGCTTTTTTCACCAAATCTTCAATAGTAGCTACTGTAATCATTTTTCCATGGTTAATGATCGCAACTCTATCGCACATCATTTGCACCTCGCTCAGCAAATGGCTAGAAATAAACACACTCATCTGCTCTTCTTGTACGAGATGATGAACAAATTCACGCAATTCTCGAATGCCGGCCGGATCTAAGCCATTTGTCGGCTCATCTAAAATTAGCAGCTTAGGTTTGCCAAGCAATGCCTGTGCGATGCCAAGACGCTGCTTCATTCCAAGTGAATATGTTTTAACTCTATCGTGAATACGCTTGTCCAAATGCACCATCCGAACAATCTCATGAATCCTCTCATCTGTTACATCTCCAAGCATACGGGCAAACTGCTTTAAGTTCTCCCAGCCTGTTAAATATGTATACAGCTCCGGATTTTCGACAATACTTCCAACCTGCCGCATCGCATTTCGGAACTCCTTGCGTATATCATATCCCGCAATTGCAATCTTGCCCTCCGTTGGCTTAATGAGCCCGACAAGCATACGAATTGTCGTTGTTTTCCCAGCCCCATTCGGCCCTAAAAACCCGAATACCTCTCCTTGCTGTACCTCAAAAGAAATATTCTCTACCAATGTCTTCTTCCCAATTACCTTTTTAAGGCCTTTTACAGAAAGCACCGTTGTCATCAATCTGTCACTTCCTTTTTATCAATACCTAACTGGCTCACAAGATCTTGCAGCAAGCGATTAGCTACTAAAGCATAGCCCTTTTCATTCGGGTGGAAATGGTCAGAATACAATAATTCCTTCCCTCGGCTGTGAAACAGGTCAAATACTGGAATAATATGTACATTTGAAAACTCAAGCGCTGTTCGCTCCAAAGAAGCATTCCAGTTCACGACAACAGCTGAGGAGCCGCTCAATTCCGGTACATCTTCAAATGGGTTATATAAACCAATCCAAAAAATGGGGCAATTTGGATTTACTTTACGAATCAGCTCGATAATATTCTTCGCGTTTGCTTGGAAGGTTGCTTCGTCCGGTCTATATTTCGTTAAATTAAGATTCCCAAGCGCTTCCCAGCCCGGGAATAAATCATTTCCGCCTATTGTAAAAACAATTACATCCGCTTGCTTTATAGAATACTGTACACCTTTATCAGCTAATTGCTTTAGCAAATCCGGCATTTTAGCACCACTTACTGCAAGATTTGCAAGTGAGGTCTTTTGTTGATACTCGCTCTCTAAATGGTTACGCACACGGCCGATATAACCGATTGCTTCTTTATCGCCAACACCACGTGTTAGAGAATCCCCCAAACTAACCAGCTGCAGATTTTTATCATTTTTCTTTACCTTCGTTACTTCTTCACCAGCCTTTGGCATACTAGAAGCCTTCGGGTTCAGTACGTCATTTGCACCAACTATGAATCCGTACAGAAACAAACCGAGAGATACAGCCATAACCGCAAGCAGCACCTTAATCATGATAGGTCTCATGCCTCATCGACTCCATTTTTCTATATAATGAAAACATTACCAATTACTGATATTATAGCAAACAGCAAAAAAGAAACAAAACGATGCAGCAATATGCTAATGAGGATGCAAGAGCCTTCCTAATAAGCTTCTTCCTATCTCAGTACATCCGTTTATTTTTAGATAAAGAAAACTCGCCGATTGGCGAGCCCCTCTCTTGAGCGAAGACAGGGTCGTAGCCCTACTTATAATACTGTATTCCTAAAATTTCCTGCTACGTCCAATTGACTTCTAGCTAGAAATTTATACTTTCTTACAGCGCAAAAAAAAACACCTTAAAAGCATTAGCCTTTAAGGTGTGTTACTGTATTAAAAACAACCTGTACGCCTTCGTTTACAATTTGAAGCCCTTCTACAGCACAGCTTGGGAAGTGTTCCTTCAGCTCCTTGCTGATAAGCTCTCCCGCACCCTTGCGAACGAAGCAAAGTACAGTCGGACCTGCACCGCTTAGTGCATATCCATATATATCCGAATGGCTCGGAAGCGTTTTGAGCACCTGCAGCTCAGCTACAAGCGGTGTACGGTACGGCTCATGAAATAAATCGCGCTTCATTGCCTCCCCCGCAAGCTTCCAGTCTTCCTTCAGAAGTGCAGCTACAAGGAGATTACTAACCCCGCTGCCCTGAATCGCTTCCGCATAGGAAAGCTGACCAGGAAGTACGTTACGTGCATCAGATGTTTTCAGTTCATAAGAAGGAATAATCGCTACAAGCTCCATATCTGTAATGGACTGCTGTACAAGAGCTGCAGATTGCCCATCATATGTGCCGATGACAAGCCCGCCATATAATGAAGCTCCAACATTATCGATATGCCCTTCCATCACGCTTGCAATGTCTAGCTTTTCCTGCATGGACAATTGCAAGTCGCAAAGTATATTCGCAATCTCAATTCCTGCAATAATCGCAGAAGCACTGCTGCCAAGACCGCGTGTCAGCGGAATATCACTTTCTACCTCTAAGCGGCAATATGGTAATGTTTTTTTATATTCGTATGCAACCTCTAAAGCAGTCTGAAACAACAGATTACTTTCATCAGTAGGTGTTCCCTCTAATGCTGGTGACTTTGCCACACAACGCCAGCCAGTATCTTCATACACATCAACTATTAAATATTTACTTACCGCAAGGCCGATCGAATCAAAGCCTGGACCAAGATTGGCTGTACTTGCCGGTACTTGAACGGTAAACATGGGACCGTTTGCTGTCATTAGAAAACAACTCCTTCGGCATGCGCGAACAAGATTCCTTCATCGTTCGGCAATACGCTTGGTTCAAATTTCTTTGTATTTATGCGGTATCTCTTGTGGGAATAGCTATAGCATAGCTGACCTTTTCTGAGTTCGCATCTTTATACCTTATTATTGCGTTAGCATTACTCTTTCTACTACTTTCCTTCTCCCTCAATGCGGTAGCTTGCTTTCACACCTTGTACAACGTTTAAGCCTTCTAGACGCTGTAAGATGGACTTGTAGCTTGTAAGAGAAGTATGGTGCGTAACAAGAACGATTTCCGCAGTTCCTTTTTCCTCAAGGGGTGTTTGAATAATCTTTTCAAAGCTCGCCCCATATTCAGAGAATAATGATGTAACCTGCGCAAATACACCTACTTCGTCTTTCACATGGATGCGAAGGAAATATTTCGCTGTAATTTCGTCCTCATTCTTGAGTACTTTCGGATATTGCGGCGTTACGGTGCTATTGCCGTTCACACCCAATCTCATATTTCTCATCACCGCTACTAAGTCAGAAACGATTGATGTTGCTGTTGGAAGACTGCCTGCCCCAGGACCATAGAACATTGTCTCTCCAACTGCTGCTCCGTACACATACACAGCATTGAATTCATTTTGTACAGCCGCAAGCGGGTGCGTGTTTGGAAGAAGCGTTGGCTCTACACTCACCTCAAGCTTTTCGCCATCGCGCTTCGCAAGTCCAATTAGCTTCATTGTATAGCCAAGCCCTTGGCTATACGCTAAGTCTTCCTCTGTGATCGATGAAATTCCTTTTACGCTAACATCCTTTAGCTCCACATTTGTGGAAAAGCCAAGCGTTGCAAGAATTGTCATCTTACGCGCTGCATCCAAGCCTTCTACATCTGAAGTTGGATCCGCTTCTGCAAATCCAAGCTCCTGCGCTTCCTTTAACACATCCTCATATGCTCTTCCTTCATTTGACATCTTTGTCAAAATGAAGTTTGTTGTTCCGTTCACAATTCCCATCATTTTCGTAATTCGATCAGAGGAAAGTCCGTCCACAATGGTGCGAAGAATCGGGATACCGCCAGCTACACTTGCCTCATAAAATAAATCACATTGATTTTCCTTTGCTACAGAAAGCAGCTCAGTGCCATATACAGCCATTAAGTCTTTGTTGGCTGTCACAACATGCTTGCCATTTTGCAATGCGCGTAAAATATGCGCTCTTGCTTCTTCAAGTCCGCCCATTACCTCAATAACTATATCAATATTCTCATTGTCGATGATTTCCGTTGCATCCTTAGTGAGCATATCAGGGGTAATTTGGACATCTCTTTCTTTTTCTAAGTTCTTCACTAAAATTTTCGTAACTTTGACAGGACAACCGATTTGATGAATGAGGCGATCTTGATGAGCATTAATGATCTTGACCACCCCACTGCCAACTGTGCCGAGTCCTAGTAAACCAACCCGAATTTCTTCCACTATAGTCCACCCCTTTTTTACAAAATGATATTTATGTGCAATTATATAATTTCATGTCGTAAAAAACAATATATTGTCAACATTCTGAATACGTTTTATAATTTTATCCCTAAGAAAACGTTACCACTTTCATAAAATGAATGGTGTTTCCTGGTATACATAATAATTGAGCCAATTGGAAAATAACAAATTCCCATGACTTCTCCACTTCACTATCGGGCTCTGAGTTGGATCATTATCCCGATAATAATTTTTTGGAATCTCAATTTCTAAGCCTCTGCTTATATCACGATCATATTCATTCTTTAACGTATCACGTCCATATTCACTATGACCGAACACAAAAATATTCTTCCCTTTAGCATCAGCGGCAATATGCACACCTGCTTCGTCAGATTCTGCCAAAATCTTCAGCTCTGGTACTTTTATAATATCCTCTTTCCGTACTTCTGTATGCCGCGAATGAGGAGCCCAAAAGTATTCATCAAATCCGCGCATTAGCTGCACATTCTGCACCTGTACCTCATGCTCAAAAATACCAAAGGTTTTCTCTTCAAGCGGGTATTTTGGAATGCCATAGTGATAGTAAATCCCAGCTTGTGCACCCCAACAAATGTGAAGAGTGGATGTTACGTGAGTTTGTGTATAATCCATAATACGTTTTAGCTCTTCCCAATAATTCACGTCTTCAAACTCCATCGTCTCTACCGGAGCTCCGGTGATGACGAAGCCGTCAAATTTCTCTCCTTCTACCTCGCTGAACGTTCTATAAAAGCTCGTCAGATGCTCCTGTGACACATTTTTTGACGTATGTGATTCCATATGAAGCAGATGAACGTCAACCTGCAGCGGTGTATTGCCAAGAAGGCGTAACAGCTGCGCTTCTGTTTCCTGCTTTGTCGGCATTAGATTCAAAATAGCAATCTTGAGCGCACGGATATCCTGATGCTCCGCACGTTCCTTCGTCATAACAAAAATATTTTCCTTCTGCAGGACTTTACCAGCTGGTAAGTCTTTATTCACGATGATAGGCATATTCTTTTCCTCCGGATAATGCTTGATATAAATCTGCAATTAACTCTTCCACCTCTTGAATACCGATGGACAAATGAATGAAGTCCGGTTTGACTCCAGCAAGAAGCTGCTGCTCCTCAACCGTTTGGCAGTGCGCTATGCTCGCCGGGTGAATCGTTTCTTGCTTCCATGCTTCTCCCATTCCCGCACCCTTCTTTCCTCGATATACACTTTCTTAAAAGTATAAAAAAAAACTGCTCCTTTTCCCCGCAGGTAAAAGAAGCAGTTATGTCCAAAATCATCCGGCTCATACCTCTCTTATCTCTCAGGAAATATACCTGCAGGATTTGGCACAATTCCGTTCGACGGCTGTTGCCAAGGCTTCATAGGGCCTGTTCCCTCTGCCTGTTCTTGATAAGTCGTATGCATTCATTAGTGCTGATTGTATCGAAATTAATTGGTACTGTCAACATGTTTTTTAAGGCTTATACGATGTGATCAAAGACTGCATATCGTCAATATGACCGCTGTCCTAACTATTAGCTATCACTGCTCACATCTTAACCTTCTTTATTATATCATCCCGTCATGAACTCAATAGAGAGATTGGAATTCGACATATTAGGCATCTTCTACTTAATATAAAGAAACTTGCTGATTAGCGATCCGTTAGGCGAAGATAGGGGTATGGTTACACCTTGTTCCTAAAGTTTCCTAATACACCGAATTTGCTTCTAGCTGGAAACCTATACTTTCTTACAGTGAAAAAGAAAGCAAACAAGGGCATCGTTTGCTCAAGGTTCTCAATCTTTTTTATCCCCATTATTCTCTGGACCTTTGATTGCGAACTAAAATATCAATAATTCTATACATAAAGAAATAATGTTTGAAATTCGTCTCGTTCCTACATACCTGCCTCTATAAAGGTTTACCGTTTTCTTTTATTTACTTAAGAAAATATTATAATAGATAGAATTTTTAATCAATGATCAAATTTTCTATCATTTACCAAAATAATCCAAATAAAAAGAAGGAAGTCTTTAAATGACTATTGAATATACTCTTCTCATAAGAAGAAAAAATCATGTCTCTGCAATTAATCTACATAATCCTAAGCCTCGGTAATCTATCCATACATACGTTTAGGAGGGTTCCTTATGAAACGTTTATGGTTTAGCCTTATCTTACTGCTCGCTATTTTCCTCCCCCAAGAACCGACTCAAGCTGCCTCGACATCTTCTCAAGTAGTAATTGTTAATACCGCAACAAACAAGCTTGCCCTTTATGAGAATGGAAGTCTAGTTCGTGAATTTTCAGTCGGAACTGGCAAAAGCAGCACCCCTACCCCGTCAGGAAAGTTCACCATTGTAAACAAAATTACCAATCGTCCATACTATACAAGGGGAATTAAAGGAGGCGCTCCAGATAACCCGCTCGGAGATCGCTGGATGGGTTTAAACATAAATGGAACAGCTGGTGATACATACGCCATTCATGGCAATAATAATGAAAGTTCTGTTGGAAAATGGATTACCGGCGGGTGTATTCGTATGCACAATGCTGACATTCATTGGCTATATGACCGTCTAAATACAGGCGCGACCGTCTTGATTAAACGTGCCCAAACTTCCTACGAAGCAATTGCTTCCTCATATGGTGTTACGCTCAGTTCATCTGCCCCAGTTGTCTCAACACCTATATCTAATGGCTCGGGTACAGGTCGTACAACGGCATCAGTAAACATTCGTAATGCGCCAAGCATTACAGCCACACGTATTACAACATTACTACAAAACACAACCGTTACTATTTATGAGACAAGGAATGGATGGTACCGCGTTACAGCTAACAGTGTTTCTGGTTGGGTTTCTTCTCAATATATAACCGTGTCAAACACAAACACCACACCTAACGGAAAGAGCGGAAAAACGACCACTGCATTAAATGTGCGTACTGCGCCGGGTACTACCAACTCGCGCATTACAACGCTGCAGTCTGGAACTACTATCAGTATCTCAGAAACAAGAAATGGTTGGTATCACATATCAGCAAACGGTGCTTCCGGCTGGGTTTCGGCAGATTATGTACGAATTCTGTAGAATATATTTTATCCAAACAGCATCTTCCATCAGGATGCTGTTTTGCGCTTGTTTTTATAAATGTATACTCTTAGAGACGAGTCTATCTGTTAGTCAAAGGGACATATGCAAGAAATACACGTACTGTAACTTACGCAGAAAATCAGGCAGAAGCCTTGCCTAGCAAACCTTTCATATTCATAAATAAAGCGATATGAAACCCGTTACACATTATAACAAAAACACTAATTTTTCGACGGGACTCGTTAAAGGATCATTCTTCAGAAACGAGGCTTTCACAGAAAACAGCCACAAACCTAAAAAAACTCGCTGATTGGCGAGGATAGAGGCATAGCCACATCTAATACTATATCAATAAAACTTCTTACTATGTCGAATGGTCTCCCGATTAGAAATTTATCCTTTCTTAAAGTGGGAAAAAAGCTCCAGAAATACCGGAGCCTTTTACGTATGAATATCATACTATCTTTTTATTTTTCAATTAAAGTACTTCATGTCCCATAGAACTTGCGCAAAATTGCAAGTCGTTTGCAGTAAAGCATTGCTTGTACGTATTTTTAGTACATCTCATTGGATAATTTGTAGTAGTCCATATCTTGGCTTCAATATTGTTTTTAGAAACTCCAATTTCTCTTTTGCATTATCGGTGGTTATGATATCAACTCCACTATCAATCCTTGTTACGACAGTTTCACCGTTGATTGCTCTTAGTGCCTGCTCCACCCCTATATATCCCATATCATAAGGGTTTTGCGCTACGCTGGCATTTATCCTTCTTGTCTGAATGGATTTTATCATGTCTCTAATGCCATCCGTCCCCACAACAGGAATCTTTAAACCCCTTTTTTCGATTACTTTTAACGCAGCTAGAGTTATGGTGTCATCAGTAGCAAATACACCTTTAATATCAGGATGAGCTTGCAAAATAGATTCCATTACTGACTTCACATTCCCGAATTCATCATATCCAGGCTGTTCCGTGACAATTTCAATTCCGGCAGCGTCTAACGCTTCCTTTGCCCCTGTTACGCGTTCACTCGTAACCGTACTGACTGATGTTCCTTCGATAATAGCTATTTGATCTCTAGGATACAGAAGCGAGCCTAATAACTCTCCTGCCTTCTTGCCTAATGTAGAATTATCTGTCCCAATAAAAGTCGTTTGGTCTTTCCATTCAGCGTCCGTGTCTGCAAGCAATACAGGAATGTGTTTTTTGTGATATTCCGCCAATACAGGAATAGCAGCTGATGGCTGACTCGGAGCAACAATAAGTGCATCCGGCTGTTGTTCCAGAACATTTTTCAACATAGTAATCTGTTCTGTGACTCGATATTCGGAAGCAGGTGCTATCACTTTTCCATCTACATCAAAGTCAGCAAATGCCTTATCCGCCCCTGCCTTCATAGATTTCCAATAATCCGTGTTTAAAGATTTCAAAATGACAACAACTTTAGGCCTATCATCTTTTTCAAAAGATTTTCCCATATAGCCGATGAAAGCAGGGAAAAGGATAGCACAAGCCAGAGAGACTATCCAGCTCTTTTTCACAGTTTTTCCTCCCTATAGTGTGGTGCCATAAATCTCCCAAACAAAAACAACCCATTGTTTTTGTTTGCTAATAAATGACCACTGCCGCCTGTGCGGTCAGTGGTCACATAGTCGTTATTTCAAAACATCAAGAATTAGCTACTGCTTCTCTATTAGAAATAGTAATAATGCCTGTTGCTCCTTGTTGTTGTTCCCCTAATTTCTGCAAGTTGAGTTTTTTGTCATCTGTTAAATTTGTAAACACAATTGGCGTCACAATAGAAGGGGCGTTTTGTTGTAAATAGGCACGGTCAATTTTTATAAGCTGTTTGCCTTTTTTGATTTTTTGACCAGCCTCGACAAACACCGTAAAGCCTGCACCGCCCAATTTCACTGTATCTAACCCAACATGAATGAGAATTTCATATCCGTCCTTTGTTTTTAAACCAATAGCATGTTTAGTTGGAAAGACATTTACAACCTCACCATCGATTGGCGAAATTAAAATATCATTAGTCGGTTCAATTGCAAAGCCATCTCCCATCATTTTCGATGAGAATACTTCGTCAGGCACATTGCTTAATGGCATAACATTCCCTGAAAAAGGAAGGATAAAGTCATTTTCTCCTAGGTTAGTGATATCTTCCTTACTAGGAACAGCAGCAGTGTTCTTTTCTCTAGCAATCATAGTCTCTTCCCTTACGGCCCCACCTTTTGCAAACTGCTTCATTGCCTCTGCAACAAATTGAACGTTCGTTCCTACAATAACCTGCAGGCTTTCTTTATTCAGCTTCATAACACCGCGAGCGCCATGCTTTTTCAACGCTGCTTCATTTACTTTTGTCATATCAGCTATAGTTAAACGCAAACGTGTTGCACAATTGTCTATAGATGTGATATTTTCCCTTCCGCCAAGATCTTCAATAAAATAGGCCCCCATGTCTGTATGTTTATCGCCAGTCTGAATTACCGCCTCATGTCCAGCTTCATCTTCCTCAACTTCCTCTTCACGTCCAGGTGTTTTAATATCAAGCTTTTTAATTAAGAAATAGAAAATTCCAAAGTAGAGTACTGCATAGATCACACCAATGAGTAAGATTAATAATGGTTTTTGAGCGATTCCGAAATTTAGAACGTAATCAAGTGCACCAGCTGAAAACCCAAAGCCATGATGAATACCCAAAGCTACCATAAGCCCCATAGAGATGCCTGTTAAAACAGCATGAATTCCATAAAGCACTGGTGCGGTAAACATAAATAAGAATTCAATCGGTTCTGTAATCCCTGTCAAAAAGGAGGTAAAAGCAAGCCCAATTAACATACCGGCAACTGCTTTTCTTCTTTCTTTTTTCGCTGCGGCAATCATCGCAAAGGCGGCAGCAGGTAATCCAAACATCATGACTGGGAAAAAGCCTGTCATAAAGGTCCCCGCAGTCGGATCCCCTGCAAAAAAGCGATTTAAATCTCCTGTTGCCCCATGATATTCACCAAATACAAACCAAACTAAGCTATTTAGTACGTGATGTAAGCCAATTGGAATCAGTAGTCGATTTAATAATCCGAAAATCCCTGCTCCTAATGCCCCTGCCCCCGTAATCCAGTCGCCAAGCGCATTAATGCCCGATTGGATAGGCGGCCAAATAAGACCAAACACTCCAGCTAATATCAACATGACAAGTGACGTGATGATCGGAACAAAACGTTTCCCAGCAAAAAATCCAAGCCATTCAGGAAGCTTCATATCATGAAAACGATTATATAAGACACCGGCAACCGCCCCGGAGATAATCCCCCCGAGAACCGCCATATTAATGTTTTCATTAATAGCAGCCGTTCCTTTTGTGAGTACAAAGTACCCAACTGCTCCCGCAAGTGCCGCTGCGCCATTCCCATCCTTCGCCAACCCAACAGCAATTCCAAGTGCAAATAATAACGCTAGATTTGCAAATACGGCATCCCCTGCTGATGCCATAAATGGAATGTTTAATAGATCTTTTTGTCCTAAACGAAGCAATAATGCTGCCGCTGGTAACACAGCAATCGGTAGCATCAATGCTTTTCCAATCTTTTGTAAGAAGTTCAACATAGATTTTGGCTCCTTTGACGATAATATTGGAAAACGCTTTCCACGAATACATACTAGCATCTATAAATATAGTTGTCTATACCAAATTAAAAGAAAAATATCCCTGAAAATAACTCTCTTCCTTTAATTATTACGTTAATCCCTTTAAAAATTACGGGTTTTTATCTGAATCCGCTTAAAAAAACAACTAAATTGGTATAGACAACTATATTTTATTTGTGTACACTGTAGTCAAGCATTTACAAAAATTAAAGGAGCTTAAACGATGTCTAATAGTGAAGAATTTATTATTAGTAATATAACCGTTTATGCAGAAAACCACACGTATGAAAACGGCTATGTCAAGGTAAGCAATGAAAGAATTGTTGAAGTTGGACCTATAAACGAGCTAATAGAGGAAGATACCATTCGGAAAATAATCCTTTCTCCAGGATTCAGTTTACTCCCAGGCATGATTGATGTTCATATTCATGGTGCCGCTGGTGCAGATACTATGGATGCAACCGAAGAAGCGCTAGCAACGATGGCAGCTGCCCTTCCTCAGGAAGGAACAACCAGCTTTCTCGCTACCACAATGACACAAACGAGGAATGCTATCGAACAAGCATTAACAAATGCAGCGCAATTTATTGAGGAAAAGCAGGCAGCAGGAAAGGCAGAAATAGTAGGCATTCATCTGGAGGGTCCGTTTATTTCTCCAAAACGCGCAGGGGCCCAGCCACCTGATTACATTATAGAACCTGACCTCGACTTATTTAAAAGATGGCAGGAGCTAGCAAAAGGGCATATTAAGCTTGTTACATTAGCTCCTGAAGAAAAGAATGGTCTAGCATTAACTTCCTATTTAAAACAAACGGGCGTCACAGCCTCAATTGGCCATTCTGATGCAACCTATCAGGAGGTTGATGAAGCAATTCATGCAGGTGCTTCGCATGTTACCCATCTCTTTAACGGCATGCGCGGATTACATCATCGTGAACCAGGGGTCCTTGGTGCCGCATTATTACGCCATGAGCTGTTTACTGAAATCATTGCTGACGGTATTCATGCCAGACCTGAAATGATCCAGCTCGCCTATCAACAAAAAACGAGTAAACGAATGATTTTAATTACAGATTCACTCCGTGCAAAATGCTTAAAGAATGGAACATATGATTTAGGCGGACAAGCAGTACATGTGGATGATACAAAGGCAACACTCGCAGATGGAACACTCGCAGGCAGTATTTTAAAGATGAAGGATGCAGTCAAAAATGTGATTTCTTATACACATTGTGGACTAGAAAATATTATCGAAATGACAGCTGTTAACCCTGCAAAACAATTGAATATTTTTGACCGAAAAGGAAGCATTGCTGTCGGAAAAGATGCAGACTTTGTGATAGTAGATGAGCATTTAGAAGTTGTCATGACATTTTGCCGCGGAAAGCTTGCTTATCAAAAGGAGGAAAAATAATGAAAATTGTTCAAGTGAAGGATTATAAGGAAATGAGCCAAAAGGCTGCTGAGATTATCATTCATAAAGTGAAACAAGAAAATCGGATAAATCTTGGACTGGCAACGGGAGGTACACCAAAAGGCTTATATGAAGCGATAATTGAAGATCATCAAAAAAATGGTACCTCTTATCAACATGTCACAACATTTAATCTAGATGAATACATCGGTTTGAAAGAACAAGATCCAAATAGTTATCACTATTATATGGCAGAGGCTTTATTTAATCATATTGATATCCCAAAATTCCAGACCTACCTTCCAAACGGACTTGCAGCTGATTACAATCATGAGTGTGAGCAGTATGATCGGCTTATTAAAGCGTTAGGCGGTATTGATCTTCAAGTATTAGGAATCGGGCAAAATGGGCATATTGGATTTAACGAGCCAGGAACATCTTTTCAATCAGCTACCCATATCGTTACATTAGAAGAATCGACGCGAAAAGCGAATGCTCGCTATTTTAACACACTAGACGATGTGCCAACACATGCCATTACAATGGGAATCTCCTCCATTATGAACAGTAAGGAAATTTTGCTCTTAATATCGGGGGAAGAAAAAGCGGATGCCATGCAAAAACTACTTCATGGAGAAATAAGTGAAGACTTTCCTGCCTCTGTGTTAAAAAGACATAGTCATGTTACAATTATAGCAGACCAGAAGGCTTTATCAGGTGTGCTGGTAAGCCCCTAAAAGGAGAGAAATAAGCTATGATTGATAAAAGCTCGCCTCTTCCAATCTATTATCAACTGGAAGAACAAATCAAAAAGCAAATTGAAAGCGGTGAGTTACAGCCTGGCGACATGCTTCCATCTGAGCGGGAATATGCGGAGCTCATTAATATCAGCCGTATGACCGTTCGCCAAGCAATGAACAATTTAGTAGATGATGGCTATTTATATCGCCAAAAGGGAAGAGGTACGTTTGTCGCTGAAAAAAAGGTGGAACAAGAGCTTGGCAGTTTAACAAGTTTTACAGAGGATATGAAAGCAAGAGGGCTAGTACCAAGCAGTAAACTGCTGAGTTTCGAAATCGTTCCAGCACCAGAGAAAATCGCCAATCAGCTGCAAATAAAAGAATATGCACCTGTTTATGAAATCAAACGGATTCGTCTTGCCGATCAAGTGCCAATGGCGCTAGAAATTGTGTATGCTTCAGCAAATCTCATTAAGGGATTAACAGAGGAAAAGGTGAACCATTCCTTATATCAATATATCGAAGAACAATTACATCTGAAAATTGGACATGCAGCTCAATCTGTAGAAGCTGCCATTGCATCTGAAACCGAAGGTGAACATTTAAATATTCGTAAAGGATCGCCTATTCTGTTGCTGCAACGCAATACGTATTTAGAGGACGGGACACCGCTTGAATTTGTAAAATCCTCTTATCGAGCGGATCGTTACACATTTACCATTCATATTAAACGACAATGAGGTTATTCATATGCTACAGCTTTATTTTGATGAAATCATAACAGCCATTGAACGCGCCAGGAAGCAAGAGCATACAAAGCTCGTGAAAGCAGCCGAAGAAATCGCGCAATGCATTCAAGCAAACGGTATTGTGCATTTATTTGGCTGCGGGCACTCCCACCTTCTAACAGAAGAAGTATTTTACAGAGCGGGCGGTTTAGCACCTATTCATCCTATCCTTGTTGAGGAATTAATGCTTCATAAAGGAGCTGCCCGCTCATCACAGCTCGAACGGCAAAATGACTTCGCACAATCATTCATGGAAAACCAAGATATCCGCAAAGATGACATATTCATTGTAATTTCCACTTCTGGAATCAATCCGGTTCCAATTGATGCTGCAAAAATCGCTAAGCAAAAAGGCGCCTTTGTAATTGCGCTCACATCGCTTGAATATTCGCAAAGCCGTCCTTCTAGACATAAAAGCGGGCAGCATTTATATGATGTTGCCGATTTAGTAATTGATAATCACGCTCCTAAGGGCGATGCACTTATAACACATGCGGCGCTGCCTATGAAGTTCGGATCTGGCTCTACTATCATAGGAGCTACTATATTGAACAGCATCTTTGTTAAGGCTATTCAAATTATGGCAGATCAGGGCTTCGAGCCTCCTATCTTTTTTAGCGGAAATACTGAAGGGGCAGATGAACACAACAAACGGTTAATCGAAATGTACAAAGGACGCATTCCATTTCTTGCGTGAGTAGGTGTTTTCCTTTCTATTATAAAATCGGAGATTGAAATCACTGGAAATCTTCTATTATGATTGGGAATACACTAGGCATGAATATCCTTATTCATGCAGGAAATAATAGGATAGGCTGGCAACTGCTTGGTTTAACCATTTGAAAAAAAATATATACTCATGCATAATAAAACCCGTGTAATTCATAAGTGAAACCATGCGGAACTCTTAGGAAAAGCCGTTACAGTGCTCGCTGCAAATGCCAATATGCCGCCACCTTGCCACAGGGCTGACTGAGGTTCTGGTGCCCTTCGTGGCCTTCAAAACCGATTGGGAGGCGCGTGTCTCGTCTCCCGTGGGTTCGATTCCCACGCAGTCCCGCTAATTTTGATAGATAAGGCCTCCTTCTTATACAGAAGATACTTCCAAAAAACAGGATAACCCACATACAACCACGTTTATTGAACCATGTTTTTTTCATCCTTAGACAGTAATTGTGAGATAAGTGTTAAAATTCCCACTACTAATAAACCAACTATAAATAAGTTGTTTGTAATTAAGTTTGCTAGAAAAATATAATTCTGGAGGACTTTATGATTTTAGATGAAACAGTTATCCATTTTTTAACAAAAACAGAACCAATATATATCCACCTTGCTGTCTCCAATTTTGAAGGCCAGTCTTATTCTGTACGCGGATTTGGTGTGAAATGGATTAAGGGGACAGACCATCTTAGTATTTATATACTCAAATCGCAGACAGAGAAAGTCCTCTCCTACATAAAAAATGGAAATGGTATGACAACTTGTTTATTTACAGATGGTTTTTCCAATGAATCCTATCAACTAAAAGGGACTATTATTGGTACGAGAACAGCTTCAATCGAAGATGATCTCGAGTATTTAACCCGTTATCGTAATGGCAGTCTTAAGCTTTTTCCAAAAATGTATTCGAAATTTCCACTTTCACCAGCTCTTTGTGATGTATTTACCTACAAGGTGAAGGAGATATTTATCCAAACTCCTGGTCCATATGCAGGAAGCAGGTACCAAAGGGGGGGAGTTGGGGATGGTTCCTGAAGAGATGAAACCTGCGCTAATGGGGGTGGTGCCTTCCACTTTAATTACCAGCAGCAAAGCCGGTGTACCAAACATTACAAATATTTCGCGGGTATGGTATGTTGACAGCTCTCATGTCGCCATAGCTAACCACATGCTGAATAAGAGCGTGAAAAATTTAAAGGAAAATCCTTTAGCATTTATTCGAACAATGGATACTGCGACTTTTTCTACCTGGGAGATAGAGGTAGAGTATGTAGGATCGAGGACGGATGGGGAAATTTTCGTTGAAATGAAGAAGCAATATGAAGTCCTCTCGATAATGCTCGAAACGGCGATACCGATTAAAGTAAATAGTGCCGAGCTATTCCGTGTCAGGTCCGCCCGTGTTTGCGAAGAAGAGAATAGCCATCTGTTATCACCTGCGGATTTATATACTCTCCTTTTAGAGCAGTTAGAGCTGAAATTAGGCTGGGATGTATCTGCTGTGTGGATAGTCGAGGAGCCCTCAAACAATTTACAGCTCGCAGCACTTAGAGGATTGGATGAGGAATCCGCCGCACAACTGCTTAAGCGTGTAGCCCAATGGTCTGTTCAACAGGAAAAGCCAGTACGCATTTTTAATATTCGCTCACAATATCAATATGCAATTACTACCTTCCTTCATCAAGAGGATGATAAAAAGAGCTTTTCACATCAGGATTACAGGAATGTAAACCATAACTATATAGCTATGCCAATTATAGGAGAAGATGAAAAGGTTATTGCTGTAATTTGTAGTCAAAGTAATGATTCCCAAGGATTTAGTCATTTTAATGAGGAAATATTATTGGTTGTCTCAAAATTTCTATCCAAACTTATTGAGAGACTCCCCAGGCTTCAAGACCAAATCGAACGAATACGAGCCACTGAACAAGAATTAGAACGGATTCATTTAGAAGTTTCAAAACGAAAAGGCGAGGTAAAAACACATTTGAGTCCCCGTGAATTACAGGTATCTCTCCTAATAGCAAGGGGCCTATTCAATGACGAAATTGCAAAAGCTCTATTTTTAAGTAAACGGACAATCACGACACATTTAGAACGCATTTATCAAAAATTAGAGATTAATTCCCGTGCTGCATTAGCAAGCTATGTTATCGAGAATGGTCTTTCAGACTCTTCCAAGTAAAATTACGTATTTCAACCGATATTTTAAATGTTTTACACCACCTATTATAAGTTTAAGACTTATGAATAGGTGGTGTTTTTTGATGAAATGGCTTGTATTGTTGCATGTAATATCAGCAGTCGTTGGGCTGGGCCCTGCATATTCTTTTCCTCTGATTCTAAAAAAGGAAAAGTCTCTAACGGAAGTAAAAAGGATGGTGGATTTGGTAGCTCGTTTAGAAGTTCTTCCAAAAATGTTTGGAGGCTTAACCCTAATTTCCGGGCTGCTGTTAGTTTGGCTTGGTAACTATGGGACATTTTTTACGTTGTGGATTGGTGGAGCATTGGTTCTATTCATTCTAGCCGAAATAGTTATTATTGGTTATTTAACACCAGCAGCTAAAAGGCTTTCCATCTTATTATCAGAGTTATGTAAACAAGGTGAAACTAAAACAAATGAGCATTCGTTGGCATTGTTAGCTAAGGTGCGAAATTATCATATTACTTCCTGTGTGATTGTATTAGTCATTATTGCACTTATGGTAATAAAACCAGTATAAGGTGGGGAAATAATGAATTGTTGGACAGAGCAATATTTAAATTACTTGGGTTTAGAGAAAAGAGAACCTAATTATGTTTATTTACTACGTCTAATCGAAGCACATTTGCAGCGGGTTCCATTCGAAGTCATCAGTAAATACCATTATTACACTTCGAAGAATAGGCATGATTTAATTCCAACTAAAGAAGAATATCTTGAAACCTTACTTAAAAGAGGATGGGGAGGCAATTGTTATATTCTCAATATTCATTTTGGTAATTTACTCCAATCCCTGGGATTTGAGGCAGAGTACGTCCGTGCCAGAGGTGGAAATAATCATCTCGCCTTGATGGTTACCGTCGAGGATAAAGTATATTATACCGATGTCGGTTATATGGCGCCATTATTTGAACCCCTTCTCATTGAAAAGGAACCTTACTTAGTCGGCTGTGGTGAAGAAATCATTATTAAACGGAAAAATAATCGGGAATACTTGATTGATAGAAGGACAGGAGGGCAAAGCTTCGTTACGAAAATAATTGAATGGTTTCCTGTAGAACTTGAGAGTTTTCGTGAGGATATCATCCATTCACACCGGGATGAAGATGAAAATCCTTTTATGAGAAGGATTGTAGCAACAATATTTAAGGACCGTGTCAGCTATGCAGTAATGAATTCTAAATTAATTATAAAATCCAACACAAGCATCCAAGTCAAGGACTATGAGGATAAAAATAGCTGGCTCGAGATGATGGAAATAACCTTCAATCTTCAAAAGCAGGATTTAGAATTCGCTTTAAACTTCTTAGAAAAACGAAGCGTACAGTTGTTTATTTAAAGAAAACTCGCTGATTGGCGAGCTGTTAGGCGAAGCCAGAAGCGTAGTTGCCCTTATACTCTACGTCGAATTGCCTTCCAGCTAGAAATTTATGCTTTCTTAAAGTGTAAAAAGTAGAAAAAGGTGTAAGGCAACATTACTAACCTACACCTTTTTCCATTCTCAATGATAAAAATTAATGCCCTGATTTCACATGATCAACATGCTTCACATGCTTAGCATTCATACCGATAAATACTACTGAAATCATAACAAACACTGCACCTACAATAAATGGAACCTGCGAATTGTACCATTCTGCTAATTTACCTGCAAGAAAGGGAGCTATAGCTCCTCCAATGAAGCGTAAAAAGCTATATGCAGCCGATGCAGTCGCCCGTTCAACAGGAGCTGCATTCATCACAGCCGTTGTAATGAGTGTATTATTATTTCCCAATAATGCCCCAGCTAAAATAACCGCGGTGATAACGACCCATTGCGTAGATGTCCAAATACCCATAGCAACTAGCAACAGCGCAAACAAGGTCAACATCGCACACATCGATTTAATGGTTCCAAACCATTGCTGAAGTTTGGGAGCCATGAAGACCGAAGTAACAGCCAGCAGTATTCCCCAGCCCAAAAATACATAACCAAGTCCATGTTCATCTAACCCCATTACAAAAGGAGCGTAAGCCAGCAAGGTGAAAAATCCAAAGTTGTATAGGGCGGCTGCAATACCGAAGACTAAGAGTGAACGATGCTTCAAAGCACGGAACGGGTCCAATAGAGATATTTTTGATTTTACCGTGTTTTTAGTATTAGATCTTGGCATCAATACAATAAGGCCAATGAAAGCAACTACCATTAGTGTAGCAACCCCAAGAAATGGACCTCTCCATGACATAGCACCCAGCCAGCCGCCAAGAAGCGGTCCTACTGAAATCCCGAGCCCAATCGCTGCTTCATACAAAATAATAGCCTTCGCAGTTCCGCTGTTTGAAAGCGACACAATAGCAGCTAAAGACGTTGCAACAAACAGTGCATTCCCTAATCCCCAGCCGCCTCGCAAGCCTACAAGTGCCCAGATACCGTTTGAAACTCCTCCGAGTGCTGAAAATAAAGCAATAATGACGATACCGGCAAGCAGTGTCCACTTGATTCCAAGTCTCGACGAAACTGCACCAGTAATCAGCATTGCTACCGCCATAACCGCATTATAGCTCGTAAACAATAAGGTCACCTCACTATGCGAGGCATGCAAGTTTTCAGCAATAGCTGGTAAGATCGGGTCAACAAGCCCCAGTCCCATGAAGGCAATAATACACGCGAAAAAAACAGCCCATACAGCCTTAGGCTGCTTTAAAAGACTCGCTTCTTCAGTTTTTATTTTTGATGCACCTGATACTATATTTTGAGTGGTAGACGACATCTACTCTCATCTCCTTAGTTTAAATTTATCGTAAGGCATTCATTTTTTGCTACATTATGGATTTGAATGATTGCCTGATTACATCGCCGCGGCTAATGATCCCAACCAAGACACCGTTACGCTCAACCGGCAATTTTTTAATTTGTTTTTTTCCTAGGATAGAGGCAATATCCTCAATTTCTGCATCCCATGAAACTGTAATTACCTTTCTTTTCGCAATTTGCAGCACATTCAAATTCAGCAATTCCTTTGCTCGCTCTTCAAACTCCACATCATCGCCCTTGATTGTGACAACATGATAAAAGAAGTCAAGAATCCTATCCTCGTGCTTGCCGATATATCGCATAATATCCCCATCGCTTACATAAGCAACGATTTCGTTTCTGTCATTGACTACAGGAAGACCGCTAATACGATGCTCAATAAATCTTTCAATAACAGACCGTACAGTGTCATCCTCCTTTACTTTATAAACAGGACTAATCATAATTTCATGAGCCTTCATCACTATTCCCCCTAGCCTATATTGCCCACCCGCTCAGAAACAAGTTGTATAATGAAAGTATATAATTGTATTATACAACTATAAACTAAAGTGTCAATGGGCCCTTCATTAAGGGGCACAACTTACAAAAACAAAGATAATTGTGCTATCATAAGGCATAGAAAATACGGATAATAGCGAGGTAGTGAAATCATGGATGAACATGCATTGGAAACCATTGAGCTTGAAATGGCGATTCTCCTTCGCCGTGCCACATCGATTACAACCTCTAAAAAAATCGGCAATCTCGATCGGTCCGCCTATCTTTTATTACATCAAATAGCCTCTCATGGATCCGCTGGAGTAAAGGCTTTGGCGGATGAATTCCATTTAGATATTTCCACCGTAAGCAGGCAGGCTGCTGCTCTAGAGCAAAAAGGATATGTGTATAGAGTGCCGGATCCATTGGACGGCAGGGCCTATTCCCTGCAAATAACAGACTTAGGCAAGAAGGAATTAAATGAATACAAGCAGGCACGACTTGTAAGATTTGAAGAACTTCTGAAAGACTGGTCTGATGAAGAGCGAGAGGTATTCGGGCAGCTTTTAAAAAAGTTCAATCGTACGTTCATATAAAGTTTCTAATAAAACAATCCTTCTGTATGACAATTAAGAGAATGCCCAAGCTATAGATAACTACCTACGGTAAAAGGGTATCAATATGAGCATCTACTTAAATCAATTGCTGGCGGCTGACAGTTCGTAGAGGCAGATCAAATGAATGTAAGAAAAGAGCAGTCTGCCATATACAGACTGCTCTTTTCTCGGGAAATAATTATCCCGAAATATCTTGGTTGTTATTTTTACGCATCTCTTGATTTCTATCAAATGGAAACCAATTTGCCCGTCCGAAAACTTTCACCATTACCGGGACAAAGAATGGCAGGAAAACGAATGCATACAATACAAGTCCAGCCAAGACAATGGTCGCAATTTGAGCGAGGGACAAGACACCTGCCGGATACATTGCTGCAAATGTTCCTCCCAAGATAATAACAGCGGAGAAAATTACTGTTCCCATGTTTCGCATTGCTGTTAAAATTGCTTCTCCTACTGGCATCTCTTTGTACTCATTAAAGCGATCCATCAAGAAAATGCTGTAATCAACGCCAAGTGCCATCAGAAGCACAAAGCCAAAGAACGGCATTGTCCAGTTGATGCCATCGTAGCCGAGAATGTCTACGAAAATTACTTCATTGATCGCCAATGAGCTATAGAAGCAAAGCAGGAGCGATACAACTAAGTAAAGAGGCATAACGATAGAACGAAGCAGAATAATTAAAATAATCGAAACACCGATAATCATGTAAATGACTGTTTGCGAGTAATCTTTGTCAGAAGCAGCAAGCATATCGGAGGAAGATGCTGACATACCGGATACCCCGTAATTTGCACCTTTTAACTCAGTTCTGGCAATTGCCCGTTCTACAGTTGTTTTCACCTCACGCGACGCTCTCAATGCTTGGTCAGAATATGGATTGTGTTTTAAAACTACTTCAAACTTTGCAACCTTTTTATCAGTTGATAAGTAACGGTCAAATACTTGCTGGAAGTCGCTGCTTTCAAGCGCCTCACTTGGTACATAAAAACCGCTCATTTCCGGATCAGTATTATTTGTCAGCTTTCCTAGGTAATCCTGTGCGGAGCCGAGTCCTTTGGATACTTCCTGTAAGCCCTCCACACTTTGACCAAGTCCATCCGTTAGAGACTCTAGCTGGGAGGCCATTGCCGCAAAGCCTTTCTGCGCTTGGCGCTGGCCGTTCTCGATTTGGGATAGACCGTTTGAGAATTCTGGAAGCTTGCTGACAACCTGGCCTTGCCCATCAGCTGCCTGACCAATCCCTGTTTCTAAAGCAGCCGCGCCCTTCTCAAGCTCTGCCAAACCAGCAAGCAAGGCCTTTTGACCCTCTGCAGCCTGCTCCATTTGCTGGCTCCCAGCACTTACACCTGCAGCTGCAGCGCTAATTCCTTGATTTAGTTGCTTCAAATTGATAATCAAGCTTTCAGTACCTTGCGTTGTGCCCATTACAGCCTTTTTAATCATTTCATAATTTGGATCAGTAACAAAGGAAGCATAATCCGGGTTCCTCTCAAGTGCAGCAAAGCCGGCATCTTCTTTCAGTACTGCATTAAGCCCAACGGAAAGCTGCTCTAATCCGCCTTCTATGCCTGTATAGCCGTTGCTCAAATTCTGCAGGCCGCTTGCTAGCTTGTTATACTCCTCAATCATTTGTGCGGTACTACCGCTTGATTGTTGGATTTGTGCCTGAATTTGAGCCAAGCCCTCTCTTAGCTTTCCAGCACCGATAGAGCCGTCGCGCATTCCCGATTCAAGCTGAGATAGCGCATCCTGTATTTGAGTGAAGCCATCCCGCAGCTCCTTCGTACCGTCAGCCAGATTGCTGATACCTGTTACTGCTGCATCAAGCTGCGGTTCAGAGGAGGCAAGGGATACCTTCGCTTGATCTAAACCGTCACCAATCTGGTTAATGCCGTTGGCGCCCTCACCAAGGCCATCCTGTAATGTTTTGGCTTGATCCGCAACCGTAAATTCCTTCACCGGCTCGCCAAGCGGCCGCGTTGCGCTTCGCACCTTGTCCACTGCAGAAATGCCCGTCAGTTCACGGCTTACCTTTTCAATCGCCGCTAAGCCCTCTGCAGAATCTAAGTTTTTCTCGCTTTCAATGACAACCTGTACCGGCATGACTTCACCCGGTCCGAAGCTGTCCGCAATCGTATTAAAGCCCTTTACAGATTCGTAGCTTTCACCGATTTCACTTAATGAGTTAAATGATAGCTTGCCATTATAGCTTACAAGAAGCGGTACAACAATAATCGCTACAAACAAAAGGGCACGAAACGGCTTGCTTAATGAAAATTGTCCAAGCGCTCCCCACATTTTGCTTTCGCCGTGACCGCCAACAGACTTGGTTGGCCAAAATAGGCGCGGCCCGAGCACCGCCATAAAGAACGGCACAATCGTTACAAACGCTACAAGCAAAACAGCAATCCCAATCGCCACACCTGTTGCGGAGCGGTATAAGGAAAACTGTGAAAGGCCGATCGATGCAAACCCAATCAAAACAGCAAGGGCACTGAAAAATACCGTTCTTCCTGCTGTTTGATAGGTGCGAATAATTGCCTCCATTACTGTCTCATGCCGCGGCAATTCTTCTTTAAAGCGGCTCAGCAGCAAGATGCAGTAATCTGTTCCAATTCCAAACAATACGGCCACCATAAAGATTTGCGTAAAGTTTGAAAGCGGAAAGTTAAACCACTTTACTAAATATGCTACAATTGCAGCGCTTGCTGCATACGAAATCCCCACCGTAATAAGAGGAATGAGTGGTGCAATAGCAGAACGAAATACGAGAACCAATACAAGCAGAATGAATACAACAGTAATTTTCTCTGTTTTATGTAATCCATTTTGCGAACTAACGACAACATCTTCCCCAATAAAGCTCTCGCCGGTTAAGTAATGCTCTACCTTCGTTTTTCCAATTGCCTTCTGTAATTCCTCACGTACTTCTCCGGCAGTTCGTTTCTTTGGCTCTATCGAAATGGGTGTTAAGATTGTTTTATTATCCTCGGAGACAACCTGCTTTTTCACTTCTTCACTATCTAAATATGTGGTTATCTCGGTAATCCCGAGCTTTTCCTTTTCATCCTTTAAAGTATTAAGTACCTTGTTAATCTCTGCCTTATCTTGTTCACTAATCCCTTGCTTGTCATGGAACACAAGAACAGCGGAGATACTATTTTTCTCTTCTGAATTATGTCTCTGCAAAATTTCTTTTGCATTTACTGAGGAATAGCCTTTCGGGACTGTAATACCGCCTTTATCACGAACGAGCTGCTCCATACTAGGCTGAAAGCCAAGCAGCACAGCCAAAAGGACAATCCAGAAGAAGAGGAAAAACCATCGAAGCTTGAGTAATATTCGCATCGCCTGTTACTTCCCTTCTTTCTCTTGAATAATATTCCAAATCCTTTCATAAACCGAGATAAAACTTTCCAATTCTTCTTCTTCTAATTCATCTAGATACGTTCTAACAAACTGACGCAAATTTTCTTGCCCTGCCTGCAGCACCTGCTCTGCATCTTCCGTTGCCTGAAGCAGGATAACGCGACGATCCTGGGAATCCGGCTGGCGTGTGACGTAGCCCTTCGCAACCAAGCGGTCCACCATTGCCGTGGTAGCACTGCGGTTCACACAATTCCATTCCGATAGCAAACTTGACGTACAAGGACCACGCTCCTTAATAAGACGAAGTGTAAAAAATTGCTCAGCTGTAATATCATCGCTCAACTGCTCCGCAAACAACGCATGAATTTTACGATTTGCAAACACGAAGATGTCTTCATAACGGCGAATCAGACTGTCGATTTTGTTCGGGTTCACTGTTCTCCTCTCCTTTTTGTTCAATTATGAAATAGTTCAACAGTTGAACTACTTTTCCTAAGTATAAAATAAAAATAAAAACGTTTCAATAAGAAAAGCCTTCCCTGCAAATCATTTCTTATTTCATATCTTTTTTAGTACAATAAGGGTAACCCATTTTTTTACATAAAGGAGAGTGCCTATGTCATTCGAAACATATTTGGAAAAGTATGCTGACTTAGCAGTAAGAGTAGGCGTAAATATTCAAAAGGGACAAACTTTACAAATCAATGCGCCGATTGCAGCTCTGGACTTCGTTCGCCTTGCTGCGAAAAAGGCATATGAAGCTGGCGCAAAGCATGTGTATGTAGATTGGACAGACGAGGTACTTACACGCACAAAATACGATTTAGCTCCCGATGAGGCGTTTCTTGAGTTTCCAGCATGGAAAGCACGGGCAAATGAAGAATTGGCAGAGCAGGGCGCAGCCTTTTTATCCATTCATGCAGTAAATCCGGATTTGCTAAAAGGGGTGTCTTCAGAGCGAATCGCTAATACGACAAAAGCAACAGGCCAGGCATTGGAAACATTCCGCCGTTATATCCAATCTGACAAAGTGAGTTGGACTGTTCTTGCTGTTCCAACAAAGGAATGGGCAGCGAAGGTATTCCCTGAGGCAGAGGAAGAAGAACAGATAGCTAAGCTATGGGATGCGATTTTTTATGCAACGCGCGTGAACCTAGACAATCCGGTACAAGCGTGGCGTGAGCATCGCGCTCATTTGCAAGGCAAGGTTGATTATCTCAATCAAAAGCACTATACAGCTTTACACTATACAGCACCAGGCACTAATTTGACAGTGGAGCTTGCAGAGAAGCATCTATGGGTCGGCGGCGGCAGCGAAAATGAAAATGGCATACCGTTTATTGCAAACATCCCGACTGAAGAAGTATTTACAGTGCCCCTAAAAACCGGTGTGAACGGATATGTAACAAGCACAAAGCCATTAAATTATGGCGGTAATGTAATCAATAACTTTACCTTAACCTTTAAAAACGGCCGAATTGTTGAGATTAAAGCTGAAACGGGTGAGGAAATATTAAAGCAACTTATTGATACTGACGAAGGCTCTCACTATTTAGGAGAGGTTGCGCTCGTGCCGCACAAGTCACCGATTTCCGATACGAATATTATCTTTTACAATACATTATTTGATGAAAATGCATCGTGCCATTTTGCAATCGGAAGCGCTTATGCCTTTAACCTAGAAGGGGGAAAAACGATGGCAAAAGAGGAGCTTGAGAAAAATGGCGCCAATACGAGCATTACACACGTAGATTTTATGATAGGCTCTGCAGAATTAAGCATTGATGGCATCACACAGGCCGGGAAGCGTGAGCCTGTATTACGTAATGGAAACTGGGCATTGTAGAGAAAACTCGCTGATTGGCCAACTGTTAAGCAAAGACAAAAGCATCGTCGTACTGTGTTCCTAAAAGGTTCTCGCCGAATTCGCCTCTAGCTGAAGATTTATATTTTCTTCAATTGGAACTACGTGAGTGCACCTCGTATACAAGTAAAGTAATCTAAGACATATATCCCCAATTGGTAGGTTATACTAGCAAGTAGCTATAGACAAGCGCCAAAGGGGATTATTTTTTATGTTTAAAACTGATGTATCCCGCAATCAATGAGCCTCATGGTTTTATTATAAGGTCAGAACTTCTCCCCTATTTTTTAGTTTTTTTCATCCTCATTCAATTCAGCAACATATTCGAGGAGTGTATATATGGAAAGAGGTAAGATTAGTAAAAGGCAGCTCTTTATCCTTATGCTCTTGTTTGAGTTGGGGAGTTCCATCGTTATAAATCTTGGGATGCAGGCAAAACAAGATGCCTGGCTGGCCGTTCTTCTTGGCACAGGAGCGGGAGTATGCCTGTTCCTCGTTTATGATTACTTATATCATCAATATGAGGGGCTGCCTTTGACACAATATGTACGAAGTATATTGGGAAAATATCTTGGCTCACTCCTGGCCCTTCTGTACATTTTTTATTTTTTCTACCTATCTGCTCGGGTACTGAGAGACTTCGGAGATCTTCTACTAACATCTACCTTGGAAGCTACACCTATGCTTGTTATAAATAGTATGTTAATGCTTGTGATTGGCGGAGCTGTCTATTACGGTCTAGAGGTTGTCGGAAGAACAGGGGAAATCATTCTCCCGTTTATGATTTTTTTAGCTTTGATAACAGGGATTGCTATTTTATTTTCGCACATTTTTCATATAAAAAATTTGCTTCCTGTATTAGAAGGAGGGTGGAAGCCGGTGATGAAGGCTACTTTTCCTCTGACGGTAACTTTCCCCTTTGGAGAAATTATTGTTTTTTCGATGATTCTTCCCTATGTCAATGAGCAAGCCCATACTAAGAAAACAGGGGTGAAGGCTATTCTTATAAGCGGTTTTATTTTGATAACCACCATTATTACGAACATTGCCGTACTTGGAGTTGCTCAAGCAAGTACAGAGCAATTTCCTCTTCTGACCACAGTAGGGAAAATTAATGTCGGGGATTTTATTCAGCGGGTAGATGCCGTAGCTTTATCAGCCTTAATACTCGGTGGTTTTTTTAAAATAAGTATTTTTTTCTATGCAGGGATAAACGGTATGAAAGACTTATTTTTAATTCAGAAAAAGAAACATATTCTAATCCTAGTAGCGAGTTTCGTGGCAGTCGTTACAGTTTATTCGGTCAATATGGACAGCAGCTTTACGAGCCACATTGAAATAGGCCTAAAGCAGGTTCCCTATTATTTACATATTCCCTTTCAAATAGGAATCCCTGTCCTGCTCCTCGTTATTACATGGGGCAAGAAATTAGGAAAAAAGCCTTCTCCAGGAAGGATTACATAAAGAAAACTCGCCGATTGGCGAGCCCTGCCCCCCGGCGAAGACAAAGGCGTAGTTGCACTTATACTTTATTCCTAAAATTTCTTACTACGTCGAATGATTTTCTATCTAGAAATTTATGCTTTCTTAAAGTGTAAAGAAAACTCGCCGATTGGCGAGCTCTGCCCCCCGGCGAAGACAGAGGCGTAGTTGCCCTTTACTGTATTCCTACAATTCCCTACTACGTCGAATGAACCTCCAGCCGGGAATTTATACTTTCTTACAGTACGAAAAAGGACAAGCACGTCTCTCCCTTGTCCTTTCTATTGTTCCGCGCGCAGAAGCTGCAAAAATACATCCACTGAACGAGGCTGAAATTTCGTCGGCTTCGTAATAATAGAAAAGTTCCTCACAAGTGGAAGCCCATCAATCTGCAGAGCGATAAGCGTACCTAGCTTTTGTTCCTTCCGCACTGCTGATTTTGACAGAAGCGTAATCCCAAGCCCTGCTTCTACTGACTCCTTAATCACTTGATTGCTTCCAAACTCCATCATATGCTCCGGTCTAATTTGAGAGGCGTCAAACAGCTTCTCTGCAGCCTCCCGCGTGCCAGATCCAATTTCACGAACAATCCATGTTTCATCCTGTAAATCCCTCATGGACACATTCCTTTTCTGGGAAAGCGGATGCTTTGGAGAAATGAATAAAAGCATTTCATCCTTCGCAAATGGCTCAGTGTGAAGCTTCGGCTCATGCAAATCCCCTTCAATGATGCCAACATCAAGCTGATAGCTTTTCACAAGATGAACAATCTCCTGTGTATTAGCAATCGTAATGGATGGCTGAATAGATGGATACGCATCCCTCAGCCTAGCAATAACATGGGGCAAGATATACTCCCCAAAGGTATAGCTCGCACCAATGAGCAGCTTGCCTCTCGCCTCATGCATCGCATCTTCTACTAAGTCCTTCATTCTCGAATACAGCCCTAAAATCTCCTTGGCATGATAATATACAATATCGCCGGTATGTGTAAGACGAATAAATTTATTATTGCGCTCTAACAGCTTTGCTCCCATATCCCTTTCTAGCATTTGAATATGCTGACTTACCGCCGGCTGCGTCATATGCAGCTCCTTTGCCGCAAGAGAGAAATTTTTCAGCTCCACAACCTTTACAAATACATCTAATTGCTGCTCCATTCCATACCCCCGCTTATAAAACCTTGCTTATCATCATTATTATAACTATTTGTTTTCCTTATAACAAAATTACCGATATTATTCACCCTTCAAAGATAATAATACGGCTAAGCATGAATCCATGATACTAATTCATCGAAATTATAACTATTTTTTATTATGTTTATATAACTCATCTATTAAAGAAAACTCGCCGACTGGCGAGCCCTGCCCCCCGGCGAAGACAGAGGCGTAGTTGCACTTATACTGTATTCCTAAAATTTCTCCCTACGCCGAATTGCCCTCCAGCTAGAAATTTATACTTTCTTAAAGTGTAATTCGAAAAACCCTTATTCTAAACATAATAAGGGCTTTGTTAATTCGATACCTCTTAACAAGCAAGAGTCTCCTGAACGTATTTATATCTCTATCTTATGCCTTAGACGCTTTACATAATTGCGGCTTACCGGAATCGGACAATCCATGCAGCCTGCTAAGTATAAATTGTATGTTCCGTTATAATATGGCCTCAATCCTTTTATATATAACAGATTCACAAGGTAGCTTTTATGCACTCGTAAAAAATGATGCGAGGTAAGCTTATCCTCTAGTTCCTGCAGGGTATAGGCTGATGTAAACTGGGCCTCTTTTGTATAGATGGAGACTGTTTTATTTTCCTTATTCTTACTAACATATATAATTTCATTAGGAAAGATATAAGAAATTCCTTCGTGGTTTTCAATGGGAAGCTTTTGGAGGACACCCCCGCCTTTCTTCCTTCTCTCCTTCTCTATGAGAGAAGCAAGATAAGAAAGTTCATCATTCTGAAACGGCTTGAGCAAGTAATAGAACGCACGCATGCGAAATGCATCTACTGCATATTGTACATCCTCTCCCATCAAGATGACCTGTGCTGCTAAATCAAGCTGCTTGATTAACTCGGCCACCTCAAAACCGCTTCCGTCTGAAAGCTGCACATCAAGAAATAGAAACTCAGGATCGTGTCTCTTCATAAGCTTAATTGCCTCAAATGCAGTAGCCGCTTCTAAGATCTCCTTTTTATTTACTTCCCGCTCGACCGCTTGTAAGATTAGGTTTCTGCTCTCCGCCTGTTCGGTTACAATCAAAATCTTCATTCCTGTTTACCACCTAACTCTTTCTATGTTGTCGACTATACATATACTATACATTCGACTTAAAACGACATAAATCCTCTTAAACTACAAACTGTTTCTATTTTCCATAAAGAAAACTCGCTGATTGGCGAGCCCTGCTCTTGGGCGAAGACAGAAGCGTAGTTGCACTTATACTTTGTTCCTAAAATTTCTCACTACGCCGAATTGGCTTCCTGCTAGAAATTTATACGTTCTTAAAGTATAAAGAAAACTCGCCGATTGACAACCTGATACGGAAAAAGGAAGCGGCATCCGCTTCCTCTATACAAGCTCCTGCTGGCGGGTTTCTTTCCCCAGCAATACTACAGCAATTACACCGATAATAATTGCCACGCAAAAAATAATAAAAACCGTTGAAATTGCAGTTTTCTGCGCTACAAGATATCCTACAAGCAATGGTCCCAGGATACCGCCGATACGCCCGAAGGAGGCAGCCATACCCGCACCAGTTCCGCGAACTGCTGTTGGATACTGCTCTGGCGTATAAGCATAAAGGGCTCCCCATGCGCCAAGATTGAAGAAGGAAAGAAAAATTCCCGAGGCAATCAGCATCGAAAGTGAATCAGCTTCTCCAAAGGCATAAGCACTTAGTGCTGTGCCAAGTAAGTATGTAACAAGAACAAATTTCCGTCCCGCTCTTTCAATGAGCCACGCAGCTGTAAAATAGCCCGGGAGCTGTGCCAGCGTCATAATAAGTACATATTGAAAGCTTTTAATTAAGGTAAAACCTTTCAGCACCATAACGCTTGGAAGCCACAGGAACATGCCGTAATACGAGAATACAACACAGAACCAAAGCACCCAAAGCATAATCGTTGAACGAGCGTACGGCGCCGACCAAACGGTCCCTATTTTCTCCCAAACTGGCTGCTTTGCTTGCTGCGGCTGAAAACGAGGCGAATCAGGTAAACTCCACCGCAAATACAGTGCATAGAAGGCTGGAATTGCGCTTATTATCATAGCGGTCTGCCATCCATACCTCGGGATTACAAAATAGGAAATGAGTGCGGCAATCAGCCAACCTCCAGCCCAAAAGCTCTCTAATAAAACAACAACCCTTCCCCGATCCTTTGCAGGTACACTTTCCGAGACAAGTGTAGATGCAACGGGAAGCTCTCCCCCTAATCCCATACCAATCAAAAATCGAATAATCATAAATACAGTAAGCGTAGTGGCGAGTGCCGACAGCCCACTTCCAAGTGAAAATAATAGCAGTGTAATAACAAAAACTTGCTTTCGACCAATCCGATCTGATAATAAACCAAATATAAGAGCTCCAACAGCCATGCCAATGGAATTAATACTTCCGATCCATGCCATTTGCTTTGCATCTAAACCCCATTCCTTTTGCAGCGCTGCAATGACAAAAGAGAGAAGTCCTACATCCATTGCATCAAACAACCAGCCAAGACCGGCGACGCCGAGAAGCCTCCGATCGGAAACTACGGTTACTTTACTCATGAGAAACCTCCTGTTGCCAATATTCACTCTTAGCATTTTACACGTATTGCAGTGTATAAGTATACTTTTTTATTGCAGTTTTATAAGGAAGACAGCGAATAATCGTCTCCTTGGACAAATATACATATAAGAAGTTTTTTACAATTTAGGCCTGTCTAGCTCTCATAAGAGCAAAAACAGATTGCATCCCTTTTCCTATTTAGTATGTGACTCCTTCTGCTTCTTATGTGCATTTTTCTCATATAGCAAATCACATATAAAAGAAGGAACTCCTTAAAGAAAGCCTTCACCTTCAAAACGCTTCCTCTCCTTCTAACTCCATTCTTTTTTGCATATGGCAAAACAATTGTTGTACTTTTCCCAAACTTGTTGTATATTTTCTCCTTGTAAAGAAAACTCGCCGATTGGCGAGCCCTGCCCCTGGGCGAAGACAGAGGTGTAGTTGCACTTATACTTTATTCCTGAAATTTCTTGCTACGTCGAATCGTCTTCCTGCTAGAAATTTATAATTTCTTAAAGTGTAAAGAAAACTCGCCGATTGGCGAGCCCTGCCCCTGAGCGAAGACAGAGGCGTAGTTGCACTTATACTTTATTCCTAACATTTCTCGCTCCATCGAATTGTCTTCCTGCTAGAAATTTATACGTTACTTAAAGTGTAAAAAACAAGGAATTAGAAAAGAAAGGAACCTGGAAAGAATGACTGTTATTAATGTATTTATCTTTATCGGTATTATTGCCGCTGCAATATCAGGTTCTTTAGTCGGCATGAAAAAACAGCTCGATTTATTCGGGGTGATTTGCCTTGGCGTTGCAACAGCGCTTGGCGGCGGCGTCTTGCGGGATATTATGATTGGGAATCTGCCTCCTGTTGCTCTTATTCAACCTATTTATTTCTTCGTCAGTTTATGTACGTCACTGCTTACATGGTTGTTTTACAAAAAAGTCACTAAGCTACAAAATATAATTATGATCTCAGATGCAGTTGGGCTAGGCGTTTTTACAGCAGTCGGTGCAAATGCCGCTCTCACCCATCACATGAATGCACCTTTCCTCGTTGTATCCATGGGAGTTATTACCGGTATTGGCGGAGGAATTTTACGTGATTTATTAGCTAAAGATATTCCATACGTATTTCGAAAGGAAATTTATGCAATTGCCTCTATTATAGGTGCAATGAGTTTATTTATTACGTACGACCTCGTTCCGCATATTATCTCTTTATATATTTGCCTATTTGTTACCTTTATTATCAGGGTAATAGCTGTTAAGTATAATATGAATTTTCCTGTATTTAAAACTGATATGGAAATAAGTAAAGATAAGGGGAAAGGGATGCAGAACTAGTGCATTCCTTTCTTTTGCTTTAGCCTTTGGAAGCCTCTTGCCTTTCAGCGTTAGCTTCGCCAGCGCCTAAGCTAACGCTGTATTTAAAGCCTTCCTATCACTACAGGACCTTTGATCAAACTTTGAGGTGGGGTCTTCTGTCGGAGAATGATAAAGGTGTCCATACATTTTTCACCCTAAAACTATGGTATATTAAACAGTACATAGTTAGTAAAGGAGTTCGGAAACATGGCAAAAAGTTTAGTAATTGCTGAAAAACCTTCCGTTGCACGCGATATAGCAAATGTATTGAAGTGTACGAAGAAGGGAAATGGATTTTTGGAAGGCGACAAATATATCGTTACCTGGGCGTTAGGACATTTAGTGACTTTAGCAGATCCCGACGTATATGATATGAAATATAGAACATGGAATCTAGAAGACCTTCCTATGCTCCCGGAACGCATGAAATTAGTTGTCATAAAACAAACAGGAAAACAGTTTAATGCTGTAAAAGCACAGTTAAGCCGCACTGATGTGAATGAAATAATCGTGGCCACTGATGCAGGGAGGGAAGGAGAATTAGTTGCACGTTGGATAATTGATAAGGCAAAGGTTCATAAGCCTATCAAACGTCTGTGGATTTCATCTGTAACAGATAAAGCTATTAAAGATGGGTTCAATAGCTTGAAGCCTGGTAAAGCTTATGAAAGCTTGTACGCTTCAGCAGTAGCACGTTCAGAGGCAGACTGGTATATCGGTTTAAATGCAACTCGTGCCTTAACAACAAAATTTAATGCGCAATTAAACTGCGGGCGTGTGCAAACACCAACAGTTGCAATGGTTGCAGCACGTGAAGATGAAATTAAGAATTTCAAACCGCAAACGTATTATGGTATTGAAGCCCAAACAGATGGACTTAAATTAACATGGCAGGATGCGAATGGTAATAGTCGTAGCTTTGATAAAGAAAAAATGGATGCAATCGTTAAATCACTTGGACGTAAGGATGCCACTGTGGTTGCGATTGATCGTAAAGCAAAGAAAGCATTCTCGCCTGCTCTATATGATTTAACAGAACTACAGCGTGATGCCAATAAAATCTTTGGTTATTCAGCTAAGGAAACACTCAATATCATGCAAAAACTGTATGAGCAGCATAAGGTATTAACATACCCTCGTACAGACTCACGTTATTTATCTTCAGACATTGTTAGTACGCTTCCAGAGCGTTTAAAGGCATGTGGTGTAGGTGAATATCGTTCACTTGCCCAAAAGGTATTAAAAAAGCCAATTAAAGCAACAAGTGCCTTTGTAGATGATAGAAAAGTCAGTGATCACCATGCCATTATTCCAACTGAAGGTTATGTGAACCTCTCAGCATTTACAGATAAAGAGCGTAAAATATATGACCTTGTTGTAAAACGTTTCTTAGCTGTATTATTCCCTGCTTTTGAGTACGAGCAATTAACAATACAAACAAAAATCGGTAATGAAAAATTCATTGCTAAAGGGAAATTGGTAAATAACGCCGGCTGGAAAGAAGTGTATGAAAATCGTTTCGATGATGAAGAGTCAACTGATGATGTAAAGGAGCAGATATTACCTCGTCTTGAAAAAGATGATGTATTAATAACAAAGCTAATTGTTCAAACATCAGGTCAAACCAAGCCCCCTGCACGCTTTACAGAGGCCTCTTTGCTGTCAGCCATGGAAAATCCTGCAAAGTACATGGAAACAAATGATAAGAAGCTTGTAGATACATTAAAATCAACTGGTGGACTTGGTACAGTTGCAACTCGTGCTGATATTATTGATAAGCTATTCAACTCATTCCTAATCGAAAAACGTGGCGGAAAAGACATCTATATTACTTCCAAAGGGCGCCAGCTACTAGATTTAGTACCAGGAAAATTAAAATCGCCGGCGACAACAGCTGAGTGGGAACAAAAACTTGAGCTGATTGCTAAAGGGAAGCTAAAAAAAGATGTGTTCATAAATGAAATGAAGGAATATACAAAGGAAATCGTTGCTGAAATTAAAGCAAGTGATAAAAAATACAAGCACGATAATATTTCCACAAAATCATGCCCTGACTGCGGAAAACCAATGCTTGAAGTAAACGGCAAGAAAGGCAAAATGCTTGTCTGCCAAGATCGTGAATGCGGTCATAAAAAGAATGTCGCACGTTTAACCAATGCACGCTGCCCTCAATGCAAAAAGAAAATGGAACTTCGTGGTGAAGGTAAAGGTCAAATTTTCGCATGTAAATGTGGGTATCGCGAGAAGCTATCTGCTTTTGAAGAACGACGTAAAAAAGAATCTGGCGGTAAAGTGGATAAGCGTTCGGTACAAAAGTATTTAAAACAGCAAGAAAAAGAAGCTGAACCAATTAATAATCCCTTTGCAGACTTATTAAAAGGGATGAAATTTGATTAAATTACTAAAATGGGAGTGGCTATCTACTGTGATAGCCTCTTTTTTATCCAATTACAATAGGTCCTATATGCACGTTCTTGTAAAATAAGAAGGCTGGGTAAGTAGCCAAATTATTCAGGATTTCCCTTTTTTATGGCTCTCTTTTGTTTGATGCTATCAACAACTAGCAGGATAATTGGAAAAAATAGACCATATGGCATAATACTGGTCGTCCATAGCCCCCTTGCAATCTCCCTGAAATCTACTGTATTTGAAAACATAACTATTGATAAAGAAATAACAAGCATGCCAAGCGGAAAAGTTAAAGGCTTATAATGCTTCAATTTAAAAAGCTGTGCAATTGCGAGCACAGAAGCATAGAAGCAAACCGTTATCTTAAAAAACATTGTAATAAACCAAAGGCCACCTACTAATACCTCAATCCTTTGGATAAAGTTTCCGACATTCACTGATCGTGCGAGCTCAAATACAGAATAAATGGACCGCCCTGTAAGATTTGCCCCAAGAACAAGGGTGGACATTAGTGTAACCACTATAATAATTATACTTCCTGCTATCATTGCTACAAAATAAACTTTCTTTGCCTTACGTAAATCTGAAACATAAGGAAAAATCATCAGAAATATGACAAGGTCAAAAAATGGAATTCCCATGTGAATGAAGACACCCTTTGCCATCATATTCAGTGGGCTCTCGAAGATGGGCTGTAAGTTTTTCCATTCAATACGCGGCAATAATGCCACGAACAACAAAAACAGAAAAGCGAGCACCCAAGGGAAAAAGATCCCCGCCGCTCTCGAGGATACCTCAATGCCAAGTCGGATAGCCGCCACTACAAGCGAAAAAAATAGAAGCTCAACCCATTGAATGGGTGTATCAGTTAATACTAACGTAACAAGCATATCCCCTAACTGACGCAAAAGCGCCGCGGTAATCATTAAGAAATAAAATATAAACAAGCTTGAAACTGCCTTTCCAAACCATTTCCCTAAAATTCTCTCCGTATATTCAATAAGTGTTAAATTAGGATACCGCATTCCTAACGAAATATACAGCCAGACAACTGGAAGCGCCACAAGCATAGTAATAATTGATACAACCCAAGCATCCTGCTTCGTATAAAAGGTTACCAGAGGCGGGATAAGAAGCGTTGCACTACTAATAATAAACATAAAAACAAGAATGCCAAGCTGCATTGGCGATATCCTTCCTTTTTCCATCTTATCACCTCCTTATCCCTAGCACTCTATCTATGACATGGGCTAACGGTTCAAATATAAATGTAACCACAACTATCGGGTTTGGAATAGGGATGCGCAGAACTTGGAGAATACTGAGAGTCATACCTGCAGCCAAAAAAATAACAAACACTGCCAGGTCTTTTCGCGACTCCTGCTGCAAAAGTGAAGGCAGCTCATACATTGCGATGAAAACAGCCAACAGAAAAATTGAAATGCTTGGCACCATAATGCGTCTACTCCTTTAGCTCCGTTACAAAGGAATTTCCAGTTGTTCCTGTTCTGCGAATTTTTACTGTCGTATGCACTGTAACAGGCAACTCAACAAGCCCTTTTTCATACCAATCCTTCTTCAAGCTTTTCCATGCCTTTGGGGATGCACGATGAATAGCTTCTCCAAAGCCAAAAATATCAGCCCGCAGCTGTTTCGCACGCTTAACAGAATCCTTAATAATCGTTTCATTTGTTTGCTCGCTGGATTTCTCCAATGCTTTAATGCCTTCCGTTGTAGATAAATCTATATCACATCTTACCTCACCAACATTTTCCTCAATGAAGTTATGAATATGGATAGCTGGCTTGCCATTCTGAAAGGTAACCTTTACATTTGGCTTTGCATGAAAAATCTCAATAACCGCGGATCCACCCTTTGGACACTTAATACTGCCAACTGTATTTTTGACATCCCCTAACACATAATTCAATCCTTTGCTTTCCTCTTCATTTAACCATCCGACTAATTTATCCTTTTTTAACACTGCTATACCTGTGTATTGCAACTGCGCTTCTGGCCATGACTTTTCTACATTTGCCATAGACTGCCCAACCTTCTTATTGCCTGTATACTTAACGCCTGTTAAAACACCCGACTTCCCATCGCTTGTCATGTCTGCGATAAGCTGATCCATTTGCACCGTACGGGTGGGCGCCCAAATACTTTGTGATACCTCAAGCGACTTGGACATCTTTTGTGAAGGAATCTTCTCGATTGGACTTAGAAATTTCAAAATTTGCTCTGCTTTTACATTTCTTGACAGTACAATATAAAAATCTGAACGAACCTCATGATCACGCGACAGCATCTCCAATGATTTTGCAATCCCTTCCTTCGCAACAGATTCTCCGATTACTAAAATCCTCAAATGAGCTAAGTAAATTTGCCTCGGAGAGACAGTTGTAATTTTGCGCAAGGCCTCAAATATTGTATCTGCTTTTGCACGATAGCGCGTGACAGGTGAACGGCCGGTACTTCCCTGCTTTGGAGCAACCTCTGATGGATCAACGACCTGCACGCTAACCATATACTCATTTTCTTTTACTTTATCAATGGCTAATCCAACAGCGATGGCCAGCTCATTAAGTTCCATCCTGTTCCAGCAACCTGTTAAAGGTATCATCATAATGAATAGCAGGCTCATCGTTAACACCTTTTTCATGGCTATCCCCCTCCTGCTTTAATCTGTTGGACCCGGCTTTTCTGGTTTCGGAGTCGTATTTCTTGTTTTATTTCGTTTTGTCAACATACTCGGCCTCTTACGCATCGACCAGAGCGGAGCTCGCATGATCATATCCTTCTGGCCCGCCCTATCAAAAGGCGCAAAGGCTGACATGTATGGTACACCAAAGGAGCGAAGGGAGCATAAATGAAGAACAAGTGCCAGCAACGCCATCGTAATGCCAAATAATCCAAAAGAGGCTGCAAACATCATCATAACAAAACGAAGCATCCGAACCGAAATAGCCATATCATAGGCTGGAAAGACAAAGTTGGAAATAGCGGTAACTGATACTACAATAACCATCGCGGCAGAAATAAATCCGGCTTCTACCGCAGATTGTCCGATTACCAATGCCCCAACAATAGATGTTGCTTGTCCCATCGGTCTAGGCATCCGAATTCCCGCTTCGCGCAAAATCTCAAATGTAACCTCCATAACACAGGCTTCAACAAAGGCTGGAAACGGCACCCCTTCCCGCTGCGCTGCTAAACTAATCAACAGCTGTGTGGGCAGCATCTCTTGATGAAAGGTAGTAACGGCGATATAAAGAGATGGACCTAACAGTGCAATGAAAAAGCTGGCATACCGAATTATACGAATTAATGTTGCAATGTCCGGACGCTGATAATAATCCTCTGGTGCTTGAAAGAACTGTCCAAATATAGCCGGTACTAATAAAACGAACGGTGTACCGTCTACAAGAATGGCCACCCTTCCCTCTAAAAGATTAGCTGCTACAACATCTGGGCGCTCTGTATTATAAACGGTTGGAAATGGGGTTAGAGATTCATCTTGAATCATTTCCTCAATATATCCGCTCTCTAAAATGCCATCTATATCAATACGGCCCAGCCGCTCCTTTACCTCTTGAATCACGCCTTCTTCTACAACTCCCTGTATGTACATGATAACTATCGTTGTTTTTGTTTTTCTCCCGAGTATCTGCTGCTCACAACAAAGGTTTTCATCCTTAATTCTTCTCCTTACAAGCGCCGTATTCGTTCGAATTGTCTCAGAAAATGCCTCTCTTGAACCGCGAATAACATTTTGTACTTCAGTCTCGCCTACACCTCGGTCTTTCCAGCCTGGTGTGGAAATAGATAACGCCTTATGATAATCCTCTGTCAAAATAACTGTATTTCCTGATAAAACCTCGACAAATAGCTCTGAAAAATCCTTAACACTTTTTATACCGCCACTTGCAACAACAGATGTATATAGAAATTGAAATACCTTTTCCGCACTTTGCGTCTGTATATCATCAAACTTTTCTTCCATATGAACTGTTAATGGCTCTAAAATAGACTCATCGATGACTTGTGTATTCACTAGACCATCTGTGTAAATTAAAACAAGCCGTCTCTTATACTTATTTCCTACCACAACTTCTCGAATCACAATATCGCTGCTTTTAGCAAAAGCAGCGCGTATTTTCTTCATATTGCTCACAAGGTTTTCATCTAAGGGAATAGGCGTATGATTTGTTCTTTCTCCCTCAGTAGGCTTATTTTCTTCTGTTTGGTGACCAAAGCCCTTGAACAGCTTCATACTATCCCCCCTTCCATTTCTTTCATTATTTGCAATAAAGGAAGCTTCTATGAAAAGAAAGCTAATTTTTAATAAAGAAAACTCGCCGACTGGTGAGCCCTGCCCTTGGGCGAAGACAGAGGCGTAGCTGCCCTTATACTGTATCCCTAAAAATTTCCTCCTACGTCGAATTCGCTTCTGGCTGGAGATTTATTTCCCAAAGCATGAAAAAAGCAGGTCTCATGATATTATGAGCCTGCCTTTTTTCAGTATAGGAATTAATACATAGATTTTATGTTAAACAGTCTGAAACACTGCTTCCTTGAGCTTTTTTGCTGCTTCATACACGGAATCAGCCTGGCTAATTGCACTAATAACAGAAACGCCATCTGCACCAGCCTTGATAATAGGCGGAGTATTCTCAGCTGTAATACCACCGATAGCAACAATCGGAGTTTCTATTTTATGATTCTTAAATAGCTCGATTAAGGCTGTTCCTTGTGCATCTCTTGCATCTTCCTTTGATTGTGTAGAGAAGATAGGGCCAACGCCAAAGTAATCTGCACCTTGAGCAGCAGCCTTTTGTGCTTGCTCAAGTGTATGAACGGAAATACCAAGAATTTTATCCCCGATTTTCTCGCGAACGCTCGCAGCAGCTTCATCATCTTGTCCAATATGAACACCGTCTGCATCAAGCTCTAAAGCTAGATCAACATCGTCATTTACGATAAATGGGATATTTTTTCTTTTACACAGCTCCTGAACGCGCTTTGCCATCTCATACTTCGCATCTCCTGTCAAAGCACCATTGCCTTTTTCGCGATACTGAAACAAGGTAACCCCGCCATCAATTGCCTCTTCAACAATAGAAACCAAATCTTTCTTGCAGTTTACACTCCCGGCAATAAAATAGACCTTTAACATTTCACGCATTACATCACTTTGAATTCTCGACATTCACCTTCACCCCTTATCGTTGGACATGCTGCTTCTGTTGATATGCCCAGTGATTCGTTGGGCCGTGACCATTACCGATTCCGAGCTGGTTTTCAATCGCCGCTTGGATGAAATCCTTCGCTGTTTGAACCGCAGTGTTTATGCTGTTGCCTTTTGCCAGCTCAGCGGCAATCGCCGCAGCAAATGTGCAACCCGTTCCATGCGTGTTCTTTGTTTCAATTTTCTTGCTTGTAAAATAAAAGAAATCTTGGCCGTCATACAGTAGATCGATGGCTTCATCCTCGACATCATCATGACCGCCTTTAATCACTACATATTGCACACCCGTTTCAAGCAAACATTTTGCGGCTTCCTTACGGTCCTCCAACGTTTGAATGGACAGACCTGTTAATGCTTCCGCCTCTGGAATATTTGGTGTTACTACTGTCGCAAGCGGCAGTAAATATTCCTTTAGTGCAGCAATCGCTTCCTGCTGAAGAAGCGGTGCACCGCCCTTGGCAATCATAACAGGATCGACGACAACATTCTTCCAGCCGAATGCTCGAATTTTCTCGGCTACCGCTTGGATAATTTCACTGCTAAAGAGCATTCCCGTTTTCACTGCATCTGTTCCTAAATCTGTACCAATGGATTCAATTTGCTGTCCAACAGCGTCCACAGCTAGCGGATATACACCTTGCACACCAAGTGTATTTTGTGCCGTAACAGCTGTCAAAGCAGACATCCCAAATACCTTTAACTCTTGAAAGGTTTTTAAATCAGCTTGAATCCCAGCCCCGCCGCCGCTGTCAGAGCCCGCAATTGTGAGTGCTTTATATGTTTTCATTTTCATCACCTACTCCGCGATTTTTTCAACCGAACCGTATTGTGCTGCATCAGCTGCGCTTACTTTAGATAATTGATTTAGCAATTCAATTTGGAAGCTCCCTGGACCCTCTTCTACTGTCTTTTTCGCCGCGATCTCCGCTGCTACCTCATAGCTGACAAGCGCTGCTACTGCTGCTTCCGCAATATCCTTCTCTACAGCTGCAAATGCGCCAATGACAGACGTTAATAGGCAGCCCGTTCCCGTTACCTTTGTCAGAATCGGATGCCCATTGCGGACGATATAGGTTTTTGCTCCATCTGTAACAACATCTTCTTTTCCTGTAATCACAACAGTCGTACGAAGCTGTTCAGCTGCCTTTTGCGCCAAAGCAATAACATCTCCTGCTCCTGCTCCTGCGTCTACTCCTTTGATTGTCCAGTTCTCTCCAACAACGTTTGCGACCTCTGCCGCATTTCCCCGTAAAGCAGCAATTTGTACCTCGCTCACAATTTTACGAGCTGTTTGTGTACGGTACGCTGTTGCTCCAGCTCCCACTGGGTCTAAAATAACAGGAACACCACTTTCATTTGCCGATTTTCCAGCAATAATCATCGCTTCAATTTCAGTCTCATTTAAAGTGCCAATATTAAGTACGAGCGCCCCTGCAATTTTTGCCATATCAGCAACTTCTTCCTTCGCATAAGCCATGACTGGTGATGCACCAAGCGCAAGTAATCCATTTGCTGTAAAGTTAGTCACAACAACATTTGTAATGTTGTGCACAAGTGGATTTACCTCTCTTACCTTTTGTAATGTCTCTCCAATTTTGTGCATATCCATTAAGTTTCAGCCCCTTTTAATTAAATAAGAAACAATGCTGGAGTTAAGTAACACTCCAAAAAGCTATACTTTATTAATGTAACAACAAAAAAGACACCTTGCGCGGGCAAAGTGTCTCTGCATCGATTAAGGATTTTCCTCAATCATAGACTTCTTTTTGCGGCTCTCCCTGCGCTGGCATGACCCAACAGGTTCAAACGGTCTACGGCAGTTCAGCCGTACTCTCAGCCTGCTTCCGCAGGCTCCCGGGCTATTATAATTATATAGGCATCTTACTCCTTTGCTGTGAGAATTTCAAGTGAATTATCATATGTAAAATCGCTTCAATTAAATACTCAAAAATCAATTTTCTAGATAACAATCCAGCATAGCCCTATAAACTCTACCTTTGGTACAGTCAACCTCACACAACCATGCTGTTACATGTTGTTACATCCTGTTTCATTAAATATTTCCCTGTAAATTATCAGATGAAAATAAAATATTCGCAACTTCAAAAACATAATTCCACCTTGCCATCAGAACCCTAAAAAAGTGAATAAAGAAAACTTGCCGATTGGCGAGCCCCGCCCTTGGGCGAAGACAGAGGCGTAGTTGCCCTTATACTTTATTCCTGAAATTTCTCGCTACGTTGAATTGTCTTCTAGCTAGAAATTTATACTTTCTTAAAGTGTAAGAAAAACTGAGTATGGGAAAACCCTCCGTACTCAGTCCTTTTCTGTTCCCAGCACAACCGCGTATAGAATCTTCTCACCATCACTGGGAACACAAGATGATAGCATTTCTTAGAAAATGGATCTAGGAATTAGAGCTCAGAAAATATGTAACGGATTTCCGAAAAAATTCCCCTTCTTCAAGCCTGTGAGGGGCAAAGAGGGGGCATTCACGCATGCTTTTACAGAGGGAAATTGTATGCGGTTCTTCACCCGGGAAATATCAGGAGTTAAGGTTACGCAATTGAGTTACCTCCACCTACGCTACGAAATTGAAGTAGGGGTACTCTTTCAGTAAAATCTGATAGATTGTTGCTTGCTGAGTGAAAGTTATAATAAGGATATTTTTCATGCACAAACTGAGAGAAGAAACAAAAAAATAAATTAGTAAGATAAATCAATATAACAACGGAAAATTTCACCTAATCCTGCTCTAAACTCGTATACAGAACAAAGGGCCTTTTGACCTTTCGTTTTTCTTTACACCAGAAAGTATAAAATTCCCGCAAAAAGCAAACTCGATGTGGCGAAAAATTTTAGGAACAAAGTGTAAAAATGTACTACGCCTCTGTCCTCGTCTAACGGCTCACCAATCATCGAGTTTTCTCTGTATATATTATATTAAAATAAAGATAGCTTCATCTGTCTCGAAATAAATACGCCTGCTTCGGATGATTTGGTTGATCCGGATATTTTAGTTTTATCTTTTCCTTCTGCAGCAGCTTAGCCAAATAATTATTTCGAAGCCCATCTGACGTCCGCTCCAGCAACCGGGATAATTCCTTTAGCATAAGGGGCTTTTTCATAAGAAGCTGCAAAATAATCTCTTCCATTTTACTTGGACTTAAACGCTTCTTCCTTCTTGCTATTTCCGAAATCCCCCAAAGCTCCTTCTCAATATCCTCTGCTATAACACTTTCCTGTTGCCCATCTATATTTTCTGTCTGTTCTAAAAAGGTTGGCAGCTCCTCTAATATAGGATCATCCTCTTCATTATTCATGGAGCTGTACTCCTTATTTACGGAGTTAGAATCATTATTCATGGAGTTAACATCGTTATTTACGGAGTTATCCTCTATACTTATGGAGTTTTGTTCCTTATTTACGGAGTTAGAATCATTATTCATGGAGTTATACTCCTTATTTACGGAGTCTACCTCACTATTCATGGAGCTGTACTCCTTATTTACGGAGCTTCTATCAATTTCAAATCCATCATATGTTGAAGCGATTTCATCCATCCATTCCAATTTACCTTCAGCAATACTTTCAGACATGCTAAGTGTTAGGGTCGTCCGCTCCAATTGTGCCTCCTGATCTATATGAGGCCGTGACCATTGCTGCTCTGTCCATAGTGAATACATACTTTTTAAACCAAATCCGGCTCTTTGACAAAGATCGATTAGAATAAACATCTTAAATACATTCGGATTACGTAGATTGCTGATTCCGCCCTCAAAGGCTTGTTCAACAGGTATACGGAAAAGTCCCGGATTAGAAAATCGAATAGCATGTGCATTCCTTTCAATAACAAGTCCGCCCTCAACATAATAATCGGCATGTACAATCATATTAATTAGGGCTTCGTGAAGAGCAAGACATATTTTTTCCTTCATATAACTTACAGGCAGGCCCTTTGAAAAGTGCTCCATCACCTTAAAGTAAAAATCGTATAAATTTCCAGACCAAGTTCCATCCTGGGAGGTGAATCGTTCAGACCAGCAGCTGCTTAAAGTGTCCTGCAAGCTTTCCCTATATTCCAGAAAGTATTGCGGAAAAACTTCTGTTATAATTCTTTCTTCACTAAACATAAGCAAACCTGCGACTGTAAGACCTTCTTTACTTGTATTACGCAGCTTTCCCCATGCACCAATTTTGTATAAAAATTCTTTCGTCTCAAGTCCATTCCACGGATGATTTGGTTTTGTCATAGCAAATTTTTCCCGGTAGCCTTTAACGGATTCAAAGTTTAATTCATTTAATCCGTAGTGCTCCAAAATTACAGTATCCTGAGATGCTGCTGAATGATCAATTGGATGATTCATGTTTGTATGGTTGTTCACTTTTACTCTCCCTTTATTACAAACTCATTACATCTATCGTTCTATGCCATCTGTTCATTTGTATTTTTATTTTACCATCTTTCTTCTTATATCTCTTGTTGTTCTCATTAAAGTGCTGGGGTATGTATCATAAAGCAATAAAAAGTAAGCCCTCCATAGCAAAAATAAGATTGATTACGATTTGTAAGAAGTCTACAGAGCTGTTCCTCAATCCATGCTTATAGATAAAGAAAACTCACCGATTGACGAGCCCTGCTTTTGGGCGAAGGCAGAGGCGTAGTTGCACTTATACTTTATTCCTAAAATTTCTCGCTACGTCGAATGGGCTTCCTGCTAGAAATTTATACTTTCTTAAAGTGTAAATAAAACTTAATATTTCCCAAGACGTGATACTGTTATCCCTCAGGTCAATTATATGGATATAAAAAACTTTTCCATTTCCCTCATTTCCAAAAGATATACAATAATAGCTGTATAGCATCTAGATTCCTTCAGCAATTCATCAACCTGTGGATAACTTATTATTTTTACGATTTATACTTGTGGATAACTTTTGATCCTGTTTTACTTTCGAAAATTTCCATTTGCGTCAGATTATCTGAAGCTGAAAATGTATCCCTTTTTTCAAGTACAAGAAAATACAAATAGACCGTTATGGAAAATCTTTATACAAGATTTTCTATAACGGTCATTTTTTATTACTATTTAATGATTTTTCACCTTTGAATAGATCGGTACAGTAGCCTCTCTATCCTCTGGCTTTTTAGCTTCAATATTGTTAGGATCTAAGCCATTCCCCAACGTACCATACACAGTTCCTGTCTCAGGATCAATGAGCTCTGTATGATTATGATAGATTCTTGGTGTTTGCCATAAAGCAGCTAGTGCTGTTGTGAGTGGCATCTCAAAATAACGATCTGGCCACATTTCTTTCACTTTATCTTTTACCATCGGGAAATATTTTGGATTCATTCCTGGAAATAGGTGATGCTCTGCATGATACGAGAATTGAAAATGCAATACATCGACCCACTTCGGAACAGTTACGCTGAGCGTATTTGCAAGCGGATCATTTACTGTTGTAATCGGGTTTAAACGATGATTCGTTGAGATATAACCCATTACGATTGCGTTTGCAATGAAAAGCGGTATAAGGTAAAAAAAGAACCACTTAGAAGGCCCAAGCCATACTAACAATGCAATCCATGTTGCCCATGGTAAAATAAGCTGCATCCAAACAGCCGGACGATCCTTTGGCTTAAATTCATTGATATATGTTTTGAACATTCTTGATGAATGAAAAGTAAACATTACGGATAGCAAGGTGAAGCTAATAACAGTACGAAGCCACATTGGCAGCTTATAAATCTTCCGCAGCAACGGTTTCTTTTGCAGCTTTTCAAGAGTCGCCCAAGCATCTGGATCATCATGCTCATGCTGTGTATGAATGTGGTGCTCCATATTGTGCCACTTTCTCCAAAGCTTTGGTCCAACGCATAATGGCCAAAAGCCAATAGCACCTATAATATCACGCCATTTTCTGTTTCGTATTACTGTACCATGCAAAACCTCATGGGCAAAAAGGCCTATCCCGCCATAACACAAACCTAACACAATACTAATTGCAATATTCACAATCACAGGTAAATCAAATACTCCAATCGCCGCAATCCCAGAAACCGCTACAATAAGATATGCTAGTCCACCCCAAAGCCGGGAAGGAACAGGCTGAAATGCCTCTTTCGGAAGATGTGGAGCTACACGGGCCGCATACCATCCGAACGTACGCAATTCACTCATCAATACACCCCTTTACTTTTATGACTTATTCCAGAAAAAGCATTATATCTGCTTACTGATCTCTATTACTAATAAACCTTATGTGCTCTTCCAGTAATAGCCATTACATAAGTTTTTACTCGTCTTCTAATTCTATTGTTTGGATATCTATTACGTTTTATGTCCAATTTCCCCCATTAAAATACAGGTAATGCATTTTCTGGACACTGAAATAGATAAAATTAAAACCAGCTACTAAGACATGATATTAAACGTCTTTCGCTAAATTGTCAATCTATTTATGGCAGCCAAATTTGGAGATGCTATGAAAAGGGCAGGGGAGGACAATATAATTCTTACTTCTCATATGTGTGTTAGATTTTAAAGAAAACTCGCCGACTGGCGAGCCCTGCCTTGGGCGAAGACAGAGGCGTAGTTGCCCTTATACTTTATTCCTAAAATTTTCAACTACGTCAAATTGCCCTCCAGCTAGAAACTTATACTTTCTTAAAGTAGCACAAACTTCCGTCTACTTAACTAAGCCTTTGCTCTAGCCATCTCCCAATAGGGCAAGTAGCCGTTCTACAGGATAAATAATTGAAATGTGCGGCAATCCCTGCAGTTCAGCAATTCCTTCATAGGTTGTATAAACCATTAATAAAACAAATAGCAGGAGCTCTGTTTTATTTCCATATTTATGCAAATGTTTTGATATAAAATAAATTAAACCTATCATTCCCATGCTAAATAACAGTGTCTTGATTTTCATACTCCATTCCAACCAGTTAATCTTCGAAAACTGTTCTGTTTCTCCTCAGAAAAGTTATCAGAAATAGAACGAAGGGAAGCAGAATATTAAGTTGGAAAGGTATAGACACTATAATCATCTAAATGCTGCGTACACCGCTAGAAAGAGTTTGCATACATAACCCCCAGCAACACAATCGGAAGCAAAATAGCCCCTCTCTGATTAATCTTAAACGGCTCGCAAAGACAGTACACAGCACCAAACATTTTGTCCACGATTGTATGCTCCTCTATATTTAAAAAGATGCACGCGCGATTCTCATTCCCTTGTACCATCTTTCCCTATATTATGGAAATACATGTATAGCCCTTATTGAAGATTTCTGCCTTTATCAAGCCTACATTAGATTCATCTTTAGTTGAAGTCCCTTTATTTATATACTCTACAACCATACATTTAATCTTTGTGAAAAAGTTCACATAAATGAAACAAGTTACTTTTCATTCTAGCCCAATTTAATGTCATAATGTAAGAGAATTTCACAGATTTCATTACTATCACTAGCGGTCAAAAGAATAGGGGGTACGTCACATGGAAATGAAATCATTAATTGCAGTAGAGAATTTAGCCTTAAAAAAGCTGAAGATCTTCCGGCAAAGTCGTTTACGGTATATATTAAGGTCTATGTTAGCTAGTATGTTTATTGGATTTGGAGTTATTGTAGCCTTTAAAACAGGAAATTTCTTTTATATGGAGCATTCACCAGTTGCTTATCCAATGGCAGCATTAACATTTGGAGCAGCCATTATCCTAATCTCTTACGGCGGAGGAGATTTATTCACAGGAGATACATTCTACTATACATTCACGGCGCTTCGCAAAAAAATACAGTGGTTGGACGTATGGAAGCTATGGGGCATGAGTTACCTAGGAAATATTTTGGGAGCTGCCGCCTTTGCACTTTTGATTTATACAACCGGACTTTTTAATGATTCCTCCGTAAATAGCTTCTTATTGGCTGTTGTAGAGAAAAAGATGCATGTCTCAACATTTGAATTATTTTTCCGGGCTATCTTGTGTAATTGGCTTGTCTGCCTTGCCTTTTTTATTCCAATGTCCTTAAAAGAGGATGGGGCAAAGCTGTTTGTCATGATTCTATTTGTATTCTGCTTTTTCATTTCTGGATATGAACACAGTATTGCTAATATGTGTACCTTTGCGATTGCGCTTGTATTACATCATCCTGGCACAATCTCCTTTGCTGGAGTCATACACAACCTTATACCTGTTACAATCGGTAACTTAATAGGCGGCAGTATATTCATGGGTTGGATGTATTATTACGTAAATAAGCCTTATATGGGAGAACAGGAGAGAGAAGGTCACTGATAAGATTATATGATGCGGCATGCCCCCGTCTAAATTCTAGGCGGGGGCTATTGCTATTAGCTTAAAATAGATATGCGCTAGAACACATTGCCTAATCATTCACTTCTTCAGTATAATGATGGAGTTGGGAGCTTACAGAATAATGAATCCAAATTCACAATCGCAAGCTTATTGTTATACATACAGAACCCTCGAGAATAAACTAGCATCCTTTTACAGAATACTTCTATAGCATAATAGCATAACCTTGCCGATTGGCGAGCCCCGCTCTTAGACGAAGACAGAGGCGTAGTTGTACTTACAATAGATCCCTAAAATTCCTAAATATACCGAATGACTTCTAGCTGGAAATTTATCCTTTCCTACAGTGAAATAAAATCGTAGAACCGCCTTAAGAATATAGAGATGATAGGAGTAGTTAACATGGAGAAGGTACAGATATTACTGTCGACGTATAATGGAGAAAAGTATATACGTCAACAGCTAGATAGCTTGCTTGGGCAAGATTACACAAATATAAGTATTTTAATTCGCGATGATGGTTCAAAAGATGAGACCGTGTCAATTGTTGAAGCTTACAGTAAGAAGCATAATAACATCACTTTGATAAAAGGGGAGAATAAAGGGGTTATCTCTAGTTTCTTCGAACTTATACTACACGCCTCTCCTGATGCCTCCTATTACGCCTTTTGCGACCAAGACGACTTCTGGAAGCCAACTAAGATATCAAGAGCCGTAAGCTTGTTAGGGAAGGAAGATACGCGCACACCGCTGCTCTATTTCTCTCGTTTAGATATCGTAGACGAACAACTGCAGCTGTTAAAGCATTCACAAATTCCGCCGCAAGGAGCAGGATTAGAAAATGCTTTAATCCAAAATATTGCTACGGGCTGTACCATTGTGTTTAACCGAACAATGCGCGAGTTGTTTCAAGCCCACACGCCAAGAATTGAAATGGTAACGATGCACGATGCATGGTTTTACTTGTTAGGAACTGCTTTTGGTAAAGTGATCTATGATGAGCAATCTCATTTGTTATATAGGCAGCATTCCTCAAACACGCTTGGGATGGCTGATAGCAAACTAAAGAGTGCTTTAGTACGTTATAAAACCTTTAAGAAGAAGGGGCATCAAAAGCCTTACACAACACAAACAGCAGAATTTTACCGATTGTTCGAAGGAGAGCTTCAGGATCATCAAAAGAAGCTGATTCACGATTTTCTTTATAAGCGACAATCCCTGCTAGGCAGAATTTCATATGCCGTCAGCACACCTTTGTATCGGCAAAATGAGCGGGATACATTGATTTTTAAGCTGCTGTACGCATTAGATAGCTATTGAGTTGATGTTAGCAAGAAAGGTGGGCCCTGCTCTTGGGCAAAGACAGAGGCGAGTTGCACTTAAACTACATTCCTAAAGTTTCCGGCCACGTCAAATTGGCTCCTGGCTGGAAATGTATACTTTCTTAAAGTGTAAAATAAAAGAACCGTCACACAGCATGACGGTTCTTTTTTATCTGGATTATTTCGCCTCTTCTAAGTAAGCAGCCAGCGCTTCCTTCCAATCTCTTAACGGCTTAAAGCCTTGTTCAGCAATTTTCTTTTTGCTTAACACAGAATATTTTGGACGCGCAGCAGGACGAGGGAATTCCTCTGTCGTTAATGGCTTCACCTTCACATCCATGCCTGCTTGCTTGAAAATTTCTACGGCAAACTCATACCAAGAGCATACACCTTCATTTGTAGCATGGTAAATACCGTACTTGTCAGATTGCATAAGCTCAATCATAAAGCGAGCTAAATCTACTGTATATGTCGGGGAGCCTACTTGGTCATGAACAACGCCAACTTCTCCGCGCTCTTTTCCAAGACGCATCATCGTTTTCACAAAGTTATTGCCGTATACTCCAAACACCCAAGCTGTACGTACAATGAAAAACTTCTCAGCATATTCCTGGACAAATGCTTCACCAGCCAGCTTTGTTTCACCGTATGCGCCAAGCGGTGCAGTTGGCTCGTCTACTTCATACGGTTTGTTTCCTGTGCCGTTAAATACATAATCGGTGCTGACATACAGCATTTTGGCGCCAAGCTTATTAGCGGCCTGAGCTAAATACTTTGCTGCTAGGCCATTTACTTGATATGCTGTTTCGCGATCTGTTTCGGCACCGTCTACATTTGTATAAGCGGCGCAGTGAAGAATCACATCCGGCTGTATCTTCTCCATGTGAGCTGCAACTGCTTGCTCGTCTGTAAGCTCTAGAGCTGCACGATCAAGCGGATAGACCTCAAAGGCCCCTTCTTCCAGCTGCTTCAGAACATCTTGTCCAAGCTGTCCTTTTGCTCCTGTTACGACAATCTTCATTACTCTGCCCCTAATCTATTGCCATATTGTGTTTCGAAGTAGGATTGGTACTCACCAGAAATGATGTTTTCCCACCAGTCCTTGTTCTCTAAATACCATTTGATTGTTTGCTCAATTCCTGTATCAAATGTATATTTTGGCTGCCAGCCTAGCTCTGTGCGAAGCTTTGTCGCATCGATTGCATAACGGCGGTCATGGCCTGGACGGTCAGTTACATATTTAATTAAAGACTCAGGCTTATCTAACTGTTCTAGAATTGTTTTAACAATTTCAATGTTTGTACGTTCGTTATTTCCGCCAACGTTGTATACTTCACCGTTGCGTCCATTATGAAGCACAAGGTCAATTGCTTGGCAATGATCCTCTACGTGCAGCCAGTCACGTACGTTTAATCCATCTCCATAGATAGGAAGCGGTTTATCATGCAATGCGTTGATAATCATCAATGGAATGAGCTTCTCTGGGAAGTGGAATGGTCCATAATTGTTAGAGCAACGCGTAATATTTACCGGCAAGCCGAATGTTTCATGATATGCGCGCACTAAAAGATCCGCACCAGCCTTACTTGCGCTGTACGGGCTATTCGCTGCTAGCGGTGTTTCCTCTGTGAAGTAACCTGTTTCTCCAAGCGTACCGTATACCTCATCAGTAGAAACCTGCAAGTATTTCTTCACACCAAAGTTTTTTGCAGCATCTAGCAATGCTTGTGTTCCTTGAATATTCGTTTGCACGAAAATATCAGGGTTTGTAATGCTGCGATCCACGTGAGATTCAGCTGCGAAATTCAATACATAATCAAATTTTTGCTCAGTAAATAAATTATTTACGAAGTCACGATCAGCGATATCGCCTTTTACGAATGTATAGTTAGATGCAGTTTCAATGTCCTTTAGATTTTCAAGGTTTCCTGCATATGTGAGTAAGTCTAGGTTTACGATATGATATTCAGGGTATTTGTTTACCATATAGCGCACAAAGTTACTGCCGATAAAGCCTGCGCCACCTGTTACTAATAGTTTCATGTTGTTCCTCCTATTTCTCGTACACAAAATTCAGAGTAGCTTCTGCTAGCACTGGATGCTTTGTATCTTTTTCTGAAAGAATTGGATTTGTTGTTGGCCAATCAATGCCAAGTGCCGGGTCGTTCCACAGGATTCCCCCATCATGCTCTGGCGAGTAATACTCGTCTACTTTATAAGCAACAGTTGTATCTGGAACCAAAGTACAGAAGCCATGAGCAAAGCCCTTCGGTACAACCAGCTGACGCTTATTATGCTCGCTCAAAATCACGCCAACCCATTGACCATATGTTGGAGAGCCTTTGCGAATATCAACTGCTACGTCATAAATAGCACCAGTAATACAACGGACTACCTTTGTTTGTGCTTTTGGATTTAATTGAAAGTGCAATCCGCGCAATGTTCCGACCGGTGCGGATAATGATTGGTTATCTTGAATGAAATCATGCTTTAATCCGAGTGTCTCGAAGACATCCTTATTGTAGCTTTCCATAAAATAACCGCGGTGATCACCAAATACCTTTGGTTCTAAAATTACTACATCTTCAATCTTTGTTTTTATAATGTTCATTATTTTCACCTACTTCGATTGGCTTGCGATTTTTAATAAGTATTGCCCATATTGGTTTTTCTTGAGTGGCTCAGCTAGCTCTAATAGCTTTTCCTTTGAAATATAACCCATTCTAAAAGCAATTTCCTCAAGACAAGCAATCTTTAATGTTTGACGTTTTTCAATCGTTTCAATAAATTGAGATGCTTCTAATAAAGATTCATGCGTACCTGTATCAAGCCATGCATAGCCGCGGCCAAGAAGCTCTACATTCAAAGCACCCATCTCCAAATACTCCTGATTCACATCGGTAATCTCAAGCTCACCACGCGGAGAAGGCTTGATGCTTTTCGCAATGTCGATAACACGGTTATCATAAAAATAAAGACCTGTTACTGCATAATTGGATTTCGGTACCTCTGGCTTTTCTTCGATGGAAACAGCCTTTCCTTCTTTATCGAACTCAACAACCCCAAAGCGTTCTGGGTCATTTACATAATAGCCAAACACTGTCGCACCTTCTTGACGAGCAGCTGCCTTGCATAGCAGATCCGTTAATCCATGACCATAGAAAATATTATCCCCAAGCACAAGCGCAACATTGTCATCTCCGATAAATTCTTCACCGATGAGGAAAGCTTGAGCCAACCCGCCTGGATCTGGTTGAACCGCATAAGAAAGATGGATGCCCAAATCAGAACCATCTCCCAGGATCTGTTCAAAGCGTCCAATGTCCTGTGGTGTAGAGATCACTAAAATATCCTTGATTCCTGCCAACATTAATACAGAAAGCGGATAATAAATCATTGGTTTGTCGTATACAGGCAAAAGCTGTTTAGACACAACTTTTGTTAATGGGTACAAACGTGTACCGCTTCCACCAGCTAAAATAATTCCCTTCATGCCAAACTTCCTCTCCTTACTATTCAGTTCGTTTTGTCACCATCTAGGGTTAGCCATCAATCGATAATAAAAAACTTGTCCTTCCTATTATCGCATCCTCCAATTATGAAAATGGACCTTTGACAATAACCAACTACATTTTTATACCACTACTCACATCATAATAAAAATAGCCAAAAACCGACAGCATATATTTCGTATTGTGACCATTTAGTAATCAAATTTTAACGTTTAGATGCCATTTTATAACGAAGAATCTCTTGAACCGTTCCCACTCTTCCCTTTAGCTTTTCCCCTAAAGGTCGTTTTCTAGTGCCCGTTACGTTTCCGCCATGCCTTACATACTTCATTAAAGGCTCTTTCACGTAGACAATTTTCTTATTTTCCATCATAGATACTAAGGCAATCCATTGGTCATGCATTTCAATCTTTTCAGGAAACGGCACGATATTCGAAACAAGCTCTTTTTTAAAGGCCATACAACAACCAGTGAAACCATTCTTGATAATGTTACCAAGAATTCCTTGCTCTTGATTGTTGTTGTATTTATTCCAAGACGTGCTTAAAATATTTCCTTCCCCATCTGTTACATACGCATCATGCGCCACAAGCGTCGCATCTGTTTGCGCAAATACTGATAATACAGTCTCAACTTTATTCTCTAACCAAATATCATCCTGGTCACATAAAAACAAGATATCTCCAGTTGCCTTAGAAATCGCCTTCTCAAAGCTTTTCATCACACCTAGGTTTTGTTCGTTTACGTACACCTCTACTCGGTCTCCATACGTCTCCTGTATCACCTGAACGGTACGGTCCTTTGAACAATCATCTACTACAACCACTTGGTCATTCTCCCCAAGCTGTGCCAAGACAGAATCCAATTGACGAGTAATGAAATTAGAACCGTTATATGTTGCTATACACACGGATATCATACACGAAAATCCTTTCTATACTGTCAATAATTGACGTAATGTATGAAACGCAATGCTCTTATTCCTTACAAAGACAAGCTGCTTTACAGTTCGCAGCAGCAGCTGTCTTTTATATCGTTTCAACAAGCCTTTTTTGTAATTTTTATAAAAATGTATTTCTGAGCCTAATATACTTTTATATCGCTGCAGAGAAACCGTATCATAATTCATAACGGAGAGCTCATGCTCTAATGTAACATCTAGTACAAAGCTTTTGTATCCTCGCTCATACACTTCATAGAAGAGCCAATGATCCAGAAAATCCAGCGGAAATTCCTCATTAAAACCACCAAGTTGATTTAAGAATTGCATATTTACTGCTGCTCCAGAATTGATTGCCATAATCGGTCGCTGCTGAATCCCTGTTTCGGGTCTTACAGCCTTTAAAGGCTGTAAAGTATCGCTAAATACAGGAGAAATCATAACCTCGTTACAAATAACCTTCGGGACAACAGCCGCGGTTTGGTCCCTATCAACCTTTTCTAGAGAAAGTACCGCATCGGCATAAGCCTGTGTAAGCTCTGTATCATGGTCGAGCAGGATGAGCCATTCACTATTATGCTGCTTTGCAGCCTGCCAGGCATAGTTATATGCGACTGCAATGCCTAAGTTTCTCGGGTCATGCTTGTATGTGAATGCATCCGCATATTCCCTTGGGACACTTTGCGGCTCTGGACTATTATCATAAATAATCACATGAACCTCATCCCTTAGCCGTCCCCCTGTAAAAAAAGTACGGCGTATCGTTTGAAATGTTCGTGATTGTTCTAATTTTTGTTTATATACAACCATTACAACTGTAGTTTTCATATCATTACCTTCTTAACTTATGCCATCCATTAGACGGCTCTTTTCAAAGCATCTCTTTTATTTTTTGAAAGCACTAATACAGTTAATATAAATCCAATTCCTAACGGGTTGTTGATGAAAGGATTAATATTCGTTAACAGCACTAGCGCTGCTATACAGGCTAATAAAGATATATCGGTTGTTTCGACTGATCCTTGCGCCTTATAAACGAGGTGGTAATTATAGAAAATGATAAAGCATACATACAGCCAAAGCGCTAAGCCGATTACCCCTTGTTCAACGAGAATATCTAAAAAGCTCATCTCAATTCCTGAATCTCTTCCGGCAATTTCTGTCCCATAGCCGCTACCGACTACAAATGCTGGGACATTTTTAAAAACAAGATCCTTAGATGCAGAAATAAACTCTAGACGTGAATTTACGCTTACATCATTAACTTGCGGCTCCTCCGGCTTTTCAGCAGGAGCTTTTGGCTTTTGCTGAGAAACAGTTTCTGTACCAAAGCGCTCAATTGTCATGTACTTGTACATAAACGGAACAGCTATCACAATCAATAAGGAAACCACAATTTTCTTGAGAATAAACTTTGAGTTTAACAGATGCACAGCTTTTTTCCATAAGCCTTTTATCTGATCAGTAAATGTTTTCACATCCATCATGACAATGAATAGTATGCCAAACATAATCGCTAATAAAAAGCCCCTTGTCTCTGACCAGATAATCGAAATCAAACAAACGATAATGTTTACTACATCAACCTTTGAACCCTGTTTACTTAAAACAGCATTTAACGAAACCAATAAGCCCATTAAAACAAAGAAATGTCCCTTATAGAAAACACTGTGGCTTGGTCTGAAAAATAAATCATCGTTCATAATAGAGTTAATAAAATTATAAAATACATCGAAATTATTGTTAAATATCGTTTTTCCAGCCAACGAAATTAAAATCGTAAAGACAGCAACAAATAGGGAAGAATATTTTAAAATGCTGATAATTTTACTCTTCCTATAGCGTTCCTCTGATATGTAATAAGCAAGAGGAAAATATAATAAAAAGAAAGATACACGAAAAAAGTCCATTGCAATAGTGGATAAAGCATGCCCGTGTATCAGACCAATTAAAGCGCTGACCCCAAACCAGGTCACAAGCATATAGATAGCTACTGAAGTGATATTAAAGTCAAAAAATGTATTCACATTTCTATCTAAAAATTGTTTGTTCTTTAAAATTCTAAAAACAAATGTACATAATATGAGCAGAAACAATACTTGCCGAATGGATAGAACTCCAAAGTCAATGAGTCTCCCGCCGCCGCCAATAAATAACTCAATAAAAAAAACTGTTAACAGCCATTTTTCAAACCTATTCACCGCAATCCTCACTCCCACAAGCAATATGACAAAATATTATGTTCTGTTCCTTTCTTAAAACAATCTCCAGCCCCATTTATTAAAGAACTTATACATGGATTGCATAAAGATTTTGAATAACCTCGAATTTTTATGAGCCCCTCTCTCATAATAATGAATCACCGCAGAAAATGGAGTATATACAATCCTCTTGTTTTGTTTCTTTAGCTTTAAACAGAGGTCATAATCTTCGAAGTACATAAAATAACGGTCATCGAAGCCTGAAACAGCTTGAAAATCCTTCCCTCTAACAAGCATGAAGCATCCTGAACCAATCCGAATATCAACATTTCTGTCATCCGGCAAATTGCGGCATTCGTAGGAATGAAGTCTCCTCCAAAATAGCTTCTTAACAAATTTGAACGGAATAAAGCGCAGGGCATAATCAAATACAGATACACGATCCCTCACTAAGTGCTGAGTTGTTTTATCTGCGTTCAGCACTTTCGGCACCAGCAAAGATACAGAATTGTCATTTTCCATAATCTGAAGCATATCTAACAAGTCCTGCCTGCTCAAGATAATATCCGGATTAAAAACAAGGAAGTACTTCTCATTGGCCCTCAGCAGATTATAGTTGTGACCAAAGCCAAAGCCATTATTTTCATGATAGAAGGTAATATCTACAAAATCCTCATATGTTTTCAAACGTTGTTTATATTCTTCCTCTGAATTATTGTCAAAAATAACAAAACGAAAGCGGTTATCTTCTCCAAATTGCTGCTTAATATTATCAAGAACCTTAAAAATATGCTTACTATTATATGTTACAATGCTAACAGCAACCATTGCACTCATCTTTTCAATCTCCTTTATCCCAAAACTCGATCATCAGAAGAACTAAAAGTAATCCGGTACACCATAAACCCTTATTGCTTTTTCTAGCTTTAAATGTACATTCTGTGAGGTCTAACACAAGATAATATATAAAGTATGAAGGTGGCCGCAGCTTCTCATACACTCTATAGTATAGAAATTCAATTCTGAGTACATAGAAAACTCTCCATCTGATTGAAGTTTGGTAATTCAGCTAAAATCGATGCCTTTTCATGACTATCAGTAAAATAGGCCGCCTCCCCTCATATTCTGTGAATCCATAGGCTTTTCTATATTTATCATAATATCTAGATTCTTATAGGATACCGGCATAACTATTTACACATCAACAAATTATCATTATAGCATTGTTCACTTATAATTTGTACATTAATCTTCTGTACTCCATACCCTATACAGGTTTGATACTATAAAATTATCCTGCGCCCAGATCTATATTATCAAAAAAATCGAATATACAGAATAAGTACCGAATTACCAACGAGGGATTTGCTGTTGGGCTGCGCATGAGAGGGAATGAGTATGATTGTAGCGTTTTCATAGAAGTTCTCATATTGGCAAGTGCAGGTAAAGAAAAACCGCCAATTGTCGAGCCCTGCTCTTAGGCGAAGACAGCGGCGTAGCTGTACTTATACTTTATTCCTAAAATTTCCTGCTATATCTAGTTCACTCTTAGCGGAACTTTATATTTTCTTAAAGCACGAAAGAAAAGGGCTGTCTACAAGTCAGTGTAACTGATTTATGGACAGCTCTTTCTTTTTTCTTGCTATGTTTACCCGCATTTTGTTCACCATGCACAACAGATTGACCCAAATTCACTAATAATCGATATATATCCAAGGAAAAGAATAAAGAAAACTTGCCGATTGGCGAGCCCTGCCTTTGGGCGAAGACAGAGGCGTAGTTGCACTTACACTGTATTCCTAAAATTTTCAGCTACGTCGAATTCACTCCTAGCTGAAAATTTATGCCTCCTTACAGTGTAATAAAAAAGGAGGGGAACAGCATGCGTTGTGCTTTTCATACTGGTTGGCTTAGCTCTAACGTCCTTTTGATATATGGGCTGTGAGTAGCAACGTGGGGATGTTCAGAATAATGTGTAGATAGTTGCTACAGTTACTTGTTTATGGACATATCATGGAGAAAAGGGAGAGATTGCACAATGGCATTATCCTTACAATGGCTGCTAGATAGAGCTAATCGTAGGTTAAATGCAGAGGGAATGAATCGCGAAACAGCTGTAAAAACACGACAGGTGATTGCAGAAATGCATGCACAAGGAATTTATGTTTGTGTCGCACAAGGATACCGTTCCATTGCGGAACAAAACTCTTTGTATGCACAAGGGAGAACAACAAGCGGATCCATTGTAACAAACGCAAGAGGTGGACAGTCTAATCATAACTTTGGTGTGGCTGTGGACCTTTGCCTTTATACATCAGATGGCTCTGACGTGATTTGGGATGTGAATAGCAACTTTAAAAAGGTTGTCGCAGCTATGAAAGCACGTGGTTTTAAATGGGGCGGAGATTGGGCCTCATTCAAAGATTACCCGCATTTTGAGTTATACAACGTAGTAGATGGAGAAAAAATTAAACCGTGGAATGGGGATGATACGATAGTTTATACCGCAACAAATGTGATTCGGTATATCTATACAGGCGGTTTCGCGGGAGCTGCACTTGGTGAAATCCATGATTATTTATTTAAAGCCGGACATAATTTTGATGTAAAACGTGCTACTGATGGATCTCTCGTTTTCCTGATCGGCCCATTCGATACAGGACTGAAGAATTATGCAGAGTGCAAAGCATATTTAGATAGTAATGGTCACTACAATAAGCTTCTAACACCAGAGGAAGCTGCAAATTGGAAGTAAAGGAAACTCACCTCTAAATGAAAATTTATACCTTGTTAAAATATAAAGAAAACGCTGCTCTTTTTGGAGATCAAAAAGTAATGACCATCCTAATTCAGATATGTGCTGAATTGTGATGGTCATTTTTCCCTTTTGTCTCATTTTCTGAACCTGCTAGCTATGGAGAATATTCTTTATTTTATCGATTCTATTTCAGCATCTGATCAGGATAGATTAAGGGCCGCCTTCATCCTAAAGCGCACCTTTTTTCCCTCTTAGCGCATCCCAAACACCTCTTGTCATACTCCCAAGCTTCTTCAATCGATTCTGCTCAAATAACAAAATGATAATAAACTCCTTAGCAGTTGCGATAAAGTCTTCTTTTATCCATTCCTGCTCTGTACGAAAATATTTTTTGTACGTATACAGTCTATTCCTGGTAATATAATACCGGCGGATATAGTTATGGTTGGTTGCCTTTACTCTTGAACCTAGCAATGCGTGCTCTTGTGTATTCCCTAGATTATGCAGCATCGTTACCTGCGGCACAATAAAAATTTTATATCCATGGCTTCTAGCTCGTAAACAAAGCTCATGATCTAGAAAATCGATAAAATAATCCTCTTCAAAGAACCCGATTTTCTGAAATGCCTCCTTCTTCATTAGGCTTCCTGAGGTAATAACAGTACGTTGCTCCTGCAGCTCGAGGTTTTGCTTCCCATGCAGCGCACCATCAGTCTCTAGCTTTTGCTCGATCCAGCTTGGTGCTAGAATCGCCACCGCTTCCTTCTCAGAAAAGCTTTCATAGGACTGCAGCATTTTTTCAAAATAATCTGCTTGCACTGTACTATCCTGATCAAATGTCGCAATCCATTTCACATGACGCAGTTCTTCTGCATTCAGGATAAACTGAATTCCCTGATTTAAGGCACGCCCCAGCCCCACGTTCTCTTTATTCCAAATAATCGTCGTCTTCTGTTCCTTCTCAAGCTCCTGTAAATAGACCTTAGAGTCCGGGTTGGAGCCATTGTCGATAATAATCAATTTTGCACATGATTGCACAATAGATTTAGCATTTTCTACTACATCTGAATCTGGGTTATATGTAACCATAATAGAAGCTACTGTATCTCCAAGCATCGTCGAAAACCCTCTCTATACAACATGAATTTATCTTCTCCACTTCCAAATATGAATCCCTTTACGCCAAAGGAAAATCATCATCAACAGGGTAACAAATCCTTCTGTAAGCACCGCATTCCAGGCTGTTCCATATTCCTTAAAGGTTGGGATAAGGAGAACCATTAGAATAATGCTCAAGATACTTCCCGCAATATAAATACGTGATAATTCCTTTTTGTAATCTAGGTTAATCATCGTTAAAATTCCAAATACATTTGCCCAGCCTAGAATCAATGGAAAAACCGATAAAATTTTCAGCAAGGGGATTGTTGGCTCATACTTAGGACTCAAAAAATGCACAAGAGTCTCTGTACTTAATCCTACTAAAAGAGAAAGAATCCCCATAGTTACCGTAACAAGAATAAAAATCCGATTCAGTATCCACATCGTTCTTTCTCTTGAATCCTGCAGCGCACGGCTTAGAAACGGATACACAGTTTGAATAAGCGGTGCAATGACACTAGAAATTGCCTTTACGATTTTCTCCGCACTCGCATAATACCCAACGATCGTGTTGCTCGCGAAAAATCCTAAAATAAATACATTACTAGTTGTATATAAGCTCGTCACAATATTAGAGACAAAAATATGCCAGCCTTCCTTGAGCTGATACATAATGTCATCCTTAGATGGTTTTACCAGCTGTACCTTATAACGAAACAGAATCAAGTATAAGGACACAATGCCAATGGCAATATAACCAAGTGAGTTCAACAATGGCACATATAGAAACTGCGACGGCCCCTTCACAAACACAAAGATACCAACTGTAAAAACAAGCTTAGATATAACATTTAAAATGGAAATGATCTTCATATGCTCAATCCCCTGGAAAAACCATACTGGGAACAGCACATTTCCAATTACCATCCCAAAGGTTAGCACGTAAACAAGGCTGTCACCTTGAAATTTAGGTATTGTATACACAATAATAAGTAGAACAAGGAAGCTAATTAATAGTAATACCGTCCGTACAAGCATAACTGTTGAAAAAATAACCGAAAGTCTTCGCTTATCCTCTCTCGCTAATGATACATCCTTTGTTGCAACAAGGTTGAAACCATAATCAGTAAACTGAATGAAATATTGAATAAAGGCCTGTGCCCAGCTAATCAAACCAAACTTGCTCGGTCCTAACACGGTAGTAAGATAAGGCAAAGTAAGCAAGGGAAGAATAAAATTCAATCCTTGTACACTGGCTAATGACAAAAAATTAGTAATTAATCTTTTTTTTGTAGACATAATGGCAGCACATATACTCCTCTTCTAAATGTTCCTACACCGCAGCTGCAAATTGCTGCTTCTTATAAATCTGATATTCCCTCAAAATCCACTCAATCATTTTATTATAAGTTTTATCCTAATGTATATCAAAACTTGTCAGCAGCTGTTATATGCTGCGTAATTGTTTCCTTTGTATGTTCTGCAATACCCTTAATAATTCTTTACTATATTTTCAATTCCCCTTGATCTCTCACTAAGTCGAGAAATAGTTAAAGACCTAACAAAATAGGTTGTTAGGTCTCAACGGAATAAAAATCTAAACCTCAATATCCACAACAATGCTATCTACCCGGCCTACCTCCCGGATATAAGCAGCAACAGCTTGGTGCTCTGAATTGGAAACATATGCTTCAAGTGCTGCTTGATCTTCAAATCGAACTGAAAGTACCACTTGATAATCCGCCTTACTTTTCTCTGCAAAATTAATCCCTGCTTGAATATCAACAATTCCTGTAAGGTGAGGTCTTAATGCCTTAAAACGGTTTACAACTTCCTGCAATTGATCCTTCGTTGTTGTCTCTGCGAATTTAATAAAAATAATATGATCTATCATTTGCTATCCTCTTTTCCATCTCAATCTTTCCTTATGTATTCTAACTTGAATGGAACCGAATCACAACTTTTGTGAAAGGCTATAATATTTCCCTACTGTATCCATATCTCCAACAAAGAAACCCGCTAATTGAAAAGCTCTTGAGCAAAAACAGAGGTGTAACTGCATTAAATCATCTCTCAGCTAGAAATATATACACTCCTTAAAACGGAAAAAGCCATTTCTTCTTTCTCTCATTTAAATAATTATAATCAAAGGTGGGAAAATTATATAAAAGAGGTCCTTTTTCTTCCTTTTTGAAGTTGAAATAATCCTCCTAAGGTTTATAAACTAAGGAATTATCCTGTATGGAAAGTCAGGACCTTCTAATTGACTTTGTTATATCGATAAACTATTCTGAGAAAGGTTATTTTCAAATACAATCTATATACGTAAAGGAGATTACAGCATGAAAAAAACATCAGCTTTTTTTCTCATTGTATGTTTGACCCTCTTCCTAACCGCTTGTGGTACAAAAAAGGAAGACACAGCGAACAATAAAACGCTATACGAACAAATTAAAGACAAAGGTGAAATTACGATTGGCACAGAAGGCACGTATTCACCGTTTACATTCCATGACGCATCTGGAAACTTAACAGGATTTGATATTGAAGTCGCACAGGAAGTATTCAAGCGTTTAAATATTAAACCGAAGTTTGTTGAAACAAAATGGGATGGAATGATTGCCGGCCTTGATGCAAAGCGCTATGATATGGTTGCCAATGAAGTAGCGGTCCGTCCAGAGCGCTTAGAAAAATATGATATGTCAGACCCCTACATTGTATCCAAAGCTGTATTGATCGTTGGGGAAAATAATAATGATATTAAGACCCTCGATGATTTAAAAGGGAAAAAGGTGGGACAATCATTAGATAGTAACTATCGCAAAATTGCGGAAGAGCATGGTGCTACAAATACAGTAGTAGAGGGGTTTAACCAAGCTGTCGATTTAATTACTTCTGGCCGTATTGATGCAACAATTAATGACAGCCTTTCCTACCTGGATTTGAAAAAGCAGCGCCCTGATTTACCTATTAAAAAAGTGTATGAAGAGTCTAATGTAACAAGCAATGCCTTCTTGTTCCGTAAGGACAGCGGTGAGCTTGTGAATAAAGTAAACAAGGCTCTTGCCGATATGAAAAAAGATGGCACATACTTAAAGATTTCTGAAAAATGGTTCGGTACAGATGTATCGAAGTAAGGACTTGAGTAAATGATGTTAGATACTGAACGTACAGAACGAATTATAGGAATCCTTAGCGATTCCTTTTTCCCTATTTTAAAGGCAGGCTTGTATTTTACAATTCCGTTAACGTTAATCACCTTTGTTTTGGGGATTATATTGGCCTTTTTTATTGCGATTGCCCGTTTATCAAGCTTTAAGCTGCTTGTCGCCATCGCAAAGTTTTATGTTTGGATTTTCCGTGGCACTCCTTTATTGGTACAGATTTTTATTCTGTTTTATGGTTTGCCCAGCATTGGTATTACACTCGATCCATTTTCAGCGGCGGTAATAGGGTTTACCTTAAATAAAGGGGCATATAGTTCAGAGATTATTCGTGCAGCCATTCTATCCATTCCAAAGGGGCAATGGGAAGCTGCCTATTCCATTGGCATGACAAAAAGGCAGGCAATGCGGCGTATTATTCTTCCACAGGCGATACGGGTCTCAATTCCGCCATTAGGAAACTCCTTTATCAGTCTGGTGAAGGATACATCTCTAGCTGCCACCATTACAGTTACAGAATTGTTCCAGAAAGGGCAGCAAATTGCCGCAGCTACATATGAACCATTATGGCTATACATTGAAGTCGCATTCATTTATTTACTTTTTAGCACGGTGCTTTCCTATCTACAAACGCTGCTTGAAAATCGATTTGAGCGTAGTGTGGCGAAATAAGGAGGGGGCACGTATGATTACAATTCAAGGAATGCACAAACATTTTCACGGACTAGAAGTATTAAAAGGAATTGATCTCACTATTGAAAAAGGAACAACCGCTGTTATTATCGGTCCATCTGGCTCTGGAAAAACAACATTACTTCGCTGCCTAAATTTATTAGAGTTACCCGAGCAAGGAAAAATCACACTCGATAAGCAATCAATCGAATTTTCCAAAACAGCAAAGCTCAAGCATACAACCATTACATCTTTCCGGCAACAAACTGGAATGGTGTTTCAAGGCTATAACCTCTTTCCACATTTAACAGCATTAGAAAATGTAATGGAAGGACAAGTTATTGTGCTTAGACGTTCAAAAGAAGAGGCCCGTCAAAAGGCCCTAACTCTGTTAGATAAGGTTGGTTTAAAAGATAAGGCTAATATGTATCCTCATCAGCTTTCAGGCGGTCAACAACAACGCGTCGGCATTGCACGCGCTATGGCGATGGACCCTAAGATTCTGCTGTTTGATGAGCCTACCTCAGCTCTTGACCCTGAGCTTGTCGGAGAAGTATTGAGGGTGATGAAGGATTTAGCAATGGATGGGATGACGATGGTCGTTGTTACACATGAAATGGGATTTGCCCGCGAGGTTGCAGACCAGATCATTTTCATGGATCAAGGAATGATCATTGAACAAGGAACTCCTGAGGAATTCTTTACAAACACAACAAACACAAGAACCCTACAATTTTTAAATAAAGTGAATATGCGATAAAGAAAAGCGGACAAGGCCCCGAAAAGTTATACTTTCTTATCTTGTAAAGAAAACTCGGCAAATTGTCTTTCGTCTGGAAACTTATACTTTCCCACAGTGTAAAAGCAGCTCCTTAGCTCATCTCTTGTTGCCTTGTGCAGTATGGCATATTAACTTTTAATCGTTTTAGTTTAACTTATACACATGTTGTACTGCTGTTAATTCCCATCCTTAACTGGGCAAGGCAAAGAGAATAACGTACCTTCTAACAGAGCACTATATATTATTGAAAGGACCATCACATCAATAACAGGAGGGAAATTATGAGTGACTTAACTGGGCTATCAGAAGAGCGTGATCATGAAGTCGAAATAGATAAAATAGATCATACCGTTAACGATGGAAAGCTTCTTCTTCATCAGGAAGAGCTTGATATTTCTAAAAATCGTATCCAGGCCGGAGAAGTAATCCTCAGTAAAGGCATCGTAGAAGAGCCAAAAACAGTTGAGGTTTCTGTAGCCCATGAAGAGGTTGTTATTGAAAGAAGACCTGTTGATAATGAACCAAGTGACTCACCGATTAGTTCCGAAGAAGTTATTCGTATACCTGTAAGTGAAGAGCACATTCAAGTAGGAAAGCACACTGTCGTAACAGAAGAAATATCAGCTTATAAGCGCAATGTAGAGGAAACCAGACAAGTACAAGAAACATTAAAAAGGGAAGAAGCCTATATAGAAACGGATGGCCACCCTCACATTATCAAGGATTGAACTAATTCCTTTTATAAGTATTAGCTATAAGGAATGAAAAGACACCCAAAACCCAGGGTGTCTTTTTGAAAACGATTGTATCGTTACAATACTTCAGACAAACTAATCATTACAGAAGTATACTCTCCTTCTATACAAATTTGATATAGGAAACACCAAGGAGGCTATGGAGGGATAAATATGTCAAAACAAAGCATAGATGCGGATAATCAGGTTCAAAAGCTTCAGCTTCATGAGGAACAATTAGATATCTCTAAGACCTGGATACAAACAGGGGAAATAACTGTACGTAGAGAGGTTGTTACAGAAATAAAAAGGATTGAGGTTCCTGTAGTACGTGAAGAACTAGTAATTGAAAAAAAGATTCTTGATGCAAAATCTTTAGACCAACAAGCTGAACATACAGAGACTATTCGAATTCCTATTAGTGAAGAACGAATTGAAATCACTAAGCATCCGACGGCTCTAGAAGATATTTCAATTTACAAAAATACGGTTGAGGAAATTGTTCAGATTGATGAGACCTTAAAAAAGGAAATATTAGATGTGAATACTACTGGAAGCCCGATCGTTATAGAGAGACAGGCAGATGTATAATATGGGTGTAATCGCAAGTACAGAAACCTTTTGACTGCTGAAAATTTATACTTTCTTAAAGTGCAAAAAAAAAAAAACAATCTCTAAGCAAAAACTTAAGAGATTGTTCTATAAAGGCTTTACACCTATTGTGAACCTACCTATGCGTAGGACATGTTCCCCCTGCAATTAATGTCCCGGAAAGAAGACCATTTGTATTATAAAAATAGCTCCGAAGACATAAATAATAGGACGCACTTCTTTGCCTTTGCCACTGACAAGCTTGATTATTGGATACGTGATAAATCCAATCGCAATCCCTGTCGCAATACTCGAAGTCAAAGGCATTGTTAGAATAACTGCAAAGGCAGGAAATGTCTCGTCTAACAGATTTAGATTATTTCATCATCCGTTTCACTATTTCTCGATTACGCTTTTTAAAGACTTCGTTATGTGAAGAAACCATTCCATTTTTATTAGCATCTGGTTGGATAAATTGTTTTGCTTTATTTACAGCATTCGCTGCATCTTGAAAAGCACCAGCTATCAAATGTAACTTCCCTTCGTGCTTCAGAATATCTCCAGCAGCATATAGGCCCGGCACTGAAGATGCACTATTAGTATCACCTTCAATATAATAACCGTCTACCATTGCAATATGTAATTCACTATTTTCTAGCAAGGTCGTATCACGTTCATATCCATGGTTAATAATTACTTCTTCAATTGGCAAATACGAAGTCTCTCCTGTCTTATGGTTTGTCAGCTCAACACATTCAATGACCTCGTGATTAACAGAAGCAATTAGTTTCGTGATCGATGTATGAAGGAAACACGTCACAGAACTATTCATAAGCTGCGTTACTTGTGCTTCATGACCTGCTAAAGCATCTTTTCTATACGTTATATACACCTTTTTTGCAACAGGCTCTAATTCGTTTGCCCAGTCTATTGCAGAGTTCCCTCCACCTGAAATGATTACAGTTTTATCTTTAAAATGTTTTAAAGACTTCACTGTGTAATTTAAATTAGACACCTCAAATCTCTCCGCGCCTTCTATCTCTAGCTTTTGTGGTTTTAATATTCCGCTCCCAACAGCAACAATCACTGTTTTAGAAAAATGTTTTTGTCCAGAGCCAGTACGCAGTACAAAAATACCTTCTTCATTACGTTGGATTGACTCTACTTTTTCATTTAACACCACATTAGGATTAAAAGTTAACCCTTGCTCTACCAACTGCTCAATTAATTTTGCTCCTGTAATTGGTGTTTGTCCGCCAACATCCCAAATCATCTTTTCTGGATATACATGTATTTTCCCGCCTAACTTTGGCTGGTATTCAATAAGCTTCGTTTTCATTTCCCTTAGTCCACTGTAGAAGGCAGCGTACAATCCAGCTGGTCCTCCGCCAATTATAGTTACATCAAATAACTCTTCCTGATTCATCACCGTTCACTCCTCATCAACTAAATAAAATTGATTATCATTATCAATTAACTATACATCTTTTCCTTCATTTTCACAAATAAAGAAAACTCGCTGATTGGCGAGCCCTGCTCTTGGGCGAAGACAGAGGCGTAGTTGCACTTATA
>NZ_JASATP010000022.1:0-95777 GCF_038440375.1 Bacillus sp. OTU530 | reverse complement strand
TAGATAGATTATCAGAGTTATAATTTCTCAGTCTCATTTTGCTAAAGGACGCAAAATTTCTTCGCAGATTAGTACCAACCAGTCGTTCCTGAGGCTATATCCCAATTGATATACCCTTTAGCCTTGGCTATATACCCAGCACCATTATACACTTGAGCAGTATAGCAGGAGGTTTGACCTTTCATTATCGCTCCGTTACCACCACTACTACCACAAGTATATCTCGTTCTGTAAGTACCACTACTAGTGTAACTATACACCACTGCATTCGCATAGTAAGCACCGTTATCGTACGGAGCGGCATGATAAAGCGTTATTTTACCCCAAGATGTTTTACACTTCGCACTCCATTTTAGCTCCACTTTTCCATAAACATTATCGTGACTATCACTAATATAACTATAGGATTTGGTGACTGCATCATTTGCACAACCTGTGGAAACAGGGTTTGAACCATCATAAGATAGCGCAAATGCTTTTGACATTGGTGCCACATTAAATAGACCAAAGATAAGCAAAAATAGAACCCCTACATGTAATCCCTTTTTCACAACAATTCCCCTTTCTATTTTTTGACAAAATGGTTTGTTTTACCATTTTGATATTCGACAACATTCTATCACAGAGAAATGTAAGATTTCGACAGAAAACAAAAAACTGGAATATTAAAATAACAGTCTTTCTGTTTGATTGAAAAATATTTTTCAAAGGGCGTCTGACATCGGGGTCCTTTGAAAACAAATAAAAATACCTCTCTAAACTCGGTGGAATTGAAGGGGTTTTTATTTAAAAAAGTAACTATACTGGACTAATCGTTCCAGAAATACTATACTGTTCCTATTGAAAGGAGGAATTAACCATCGGACGTTCAAAAGAGTTTGATAAGGAGCGCGTACTTCATAAGGCAATGTTAGTTTTTTGGGAAAAAGGTTACGATGCGACAAGTATACCGGATTTGTTAAAAGCTATGGAGTTAAGCAGATCAAGTTTGTACGAAACCTTCGTGGACAAACAAACACTTTATGTTGAAGCAATACACCATTACAAAAAAGTCAGGCAAAGTAAACGAGATCTCTTGGTAAATGCACCGTCTGCGAAAGTTGGACTACGGCAGTATTTTGATCAGCATATTACTTCCGCGTTTGATGATGATTTGCCCAAAGGATGCTTGATTACAAACGCAACCATTGGTCTGGATTCACCGGATGAACAACTACGTAAATTGATACGAGACGGTTTTGAGGAATTGGAGCAGTCTTTCTATGAACTTTTAAGTAAAGGACAGCAGGCGGGAGAAATCGACCCTAAGAAAGATATTAAGGCTCTATCACACCTATTGCTTAACCTTAATCATAGTATCAGTGTAGTGTCCAAGGTGAAAACCGACAAAAAAATTACCTATGACATGATGAATACTGTAATTGAGATGCTCTAAATACATTTTTTTAATATTACCGGAATGATCGTTCCGATAAATATGACTTACATAACAATTGGAGGGGGGATTTTCCATGAGTTCAATCGCAAAACAAAAAATGGAGAAACCTGTTTCGTCGTGGATTACACTCATTTTGGCTGTCGCTTGTGGCGTGATTGTTGCCAATCTCTATTACGCGCAACCTTTAGTAGGACCCATTAGTTCTGCGCTCGGATTATCTTCTGGGGCAGCGGGCCTTATCGTCACGCTAACTCAAATTGGTTACGGAATCGGATTGTTATTTATCGTTCCTTTGGGAGATATCCTTGAAAACCGAAAACTTGTTGCTACGTTGTTGCTCCTCACTGCAGTCGTGTTGGTGATTGCTGGAGTGGTCAAAAGCGCTTCACTATTTCTTGCAGCTTCACTGTTTATCGGGTTGTGCTCAGTCGCAGCTCAAATACTCGTACCATACGCAGCCCATCTTTCGCCCGATGCCACACGCGGCCGCAATGTAGGTAATGTCATGAGCGGTTTGTTACTCGGTATCATGCTCGCTCGTCCCGTATCAAGTATTGTGGCGGAGTTTATGGGCTGGCGCGCTATATTCATCTTATCTGCTGCAATGATTTTTGTTCTGGCTCTTGTATTAGCAAAGTTGCTTCCTACAAGGCAGCCGATGACAACAACACAATATCCAGCACTGCTGGGTTCTATGCTGCATTTACTCAAAACGACACCAGTCCTGCAACGTAGAGCAATCTATCACTCTTGTGTATTCGGCACTTTTAGTTTGTTCTGGACAACTGTTCCTTTATTATTAACAAGCCCGACTTTCCATTTTTCCCAAAAAGAAGTTGCGCTGTTCGCATTGGTTGGAGTATCTGGGGCGGTAGCTGCACCTGTGGCAGGCCGTCTTGCTGATAGGGGCTGGTCTCGGCCAGCTACAGGATTGGCATTAGCTTTAGTGATCATTTCTGTAATTCTACCACTTATGATCCAAGGCGGCTCAACAGCAGCATTAGTAACCTTGGTAGTTTCGGCCATTCTTTTAGACATGGGAGTTTCTGCTAACATGGTTCTTGGTCAACGCGCTATTTTCTCATTGGGGGCAGAGTTTCGAAGCCGGCTTAATGGTTTATACATGGCAATCTTTTTTGCTGGCGGTGCTATAGGTTCTTCGACAGGGGGATGGGCATACGCCACTGGTGGCTGGAAAGCAGCATTGTTAATTGGAATAGCTTTACCGGTCATTGCGATGATTTATTATGCGACAGAGAAAAAATAATTGAACTACCGAGTGTTGATGGTTGAAAAAACGATTCTGCTACACAATAAAAACGGGTTATAGATGGAAAGGAAATCCAGTCTATAACCCGTTTTTACATGTATCTCAGCTGAACCCCATAATTGAATAACTGATGGTTTTCTTACAGCAAGTTTACGAAAATCACGGTAAATTGGTAAAGAAGAGAATATCCGGATTAACATTCTCTTCCTGATGTTTACCCATTTAAAAAGAAGGTAAGTTATCTAAGTTATTTTCTTTAATTCCATCCGGTTCACTACGTATAATATCCCTGCCATATTTATGAAATACGTCCACATGAGCTAACTTTCCTGCTTTTGCTTCATCAAGGGCAGTAAGATAATCTAATTCTCTTCCGCTACTTGTTTTAAAAGCAATAATATCATCCTCATCATTTTTACGAACTGCAACAATTTGTTCTACTCCTGAATTGGCCTCCTCAACGAGTTCCAATTGAGCTTGGTCTTCCCCTTGTTGTAAGTATTCATTATAGATTTTTTGAAAATCTTTTTTATCCATAAAACCCACCTCCAAAACATTTCATTAGTATGTTCGGAAGCTATTAGTTTTATGTATCATGATCCTTAACAAAATGTATTTGACCCGTTTGCGGTGGAATTATCGTAAATTTTCCGTTAATCTGTTTTAATGAATAATCGCACTATTTATTTTTTCGCAAAAAATCCCTATGTGGATTGAAGGAACCAGCCATAATAATAGCGCCACACACATAGAATACACCTGACATTCCTACAATACCTGAAACGGCTCCTAACGACAGCGGAGCAATGACCTGTGTTAACTTATTAAACATTAGACGCATACCAAGACCTTCCGCAACTCGATCTTGCGGCAATGAATTAATGGTTGTGAAAATAGAAAGCGGCTGTCCTATGCCTGAACAAAATCCAAGAATGAAGGCGAGAATACTAAGTCCTATCACACTATCAACGAACGGATTTAAAATGTAAATACTCCCAGCTACAACGATAGATATTGTAATAATAACGCTTCGCTTCAAACGACGTACAACCCATGGCAGGATGATCCGGATTAAAATACCTGCAGCGGCATTCAATGAGATAATGACACCAATTACAAGAGTAGAAACCCCCTTTTCCGCTGCCAATAATGGGAAAAAGGCAATATAAGCATCTTTCGCCAGCAAAACAAGCGAGCTAACTAAGACCGCTTTGCGCAAATCCTGGATGCGTAGTAATTTAAAAGAATTCTCTCCTTTTTCCCCTTGCTCAACTAGTTCTATTTTTTTCACCTGCAAATTTCTTAATAGAAAGGACAACGGTACAGCCAATAAAATAACAATTCCCAAAACAAAGAAAGCGTAAGTATTACTTAATAGATCTGAAAGTCCTCCGCTAATCAGTGGGCCAACAAAGCTGCCCGCTGCAACCGCAATACTAAATACAGCAATAAAGTATTCACGCAACTTGCTTTTCGAAAACAGTCCGGCATACGCCTGTATCGCCAGAACAAATATTAACTGGGCAAGACCGGAAAAAATTTGCGAGATGTATATCCCCACTAGATTGTTGAATATCGCGAGGATGATCATTGAAAGACTCCCAGACAGAATACCAAAAATAAGCGGGCTTCTTACTCCAATACGATCAATTATTTTCCCTGCTTTTATGGATAAGAACAAAGGTAAAAAAGAAAACAACGCAACAATAACCCCAATTTCTGCATGACTGGCACCTAAATCCCTCGCGTAAAGCGGAATAAGGGGGCGACTTCCCGCAATCGTAATCATAAATAGACATACACTCATAAACACAGCATAACCATCACGTCTATTTTTCATCTCAATCTACTCCTTATTATTTCCAGCTGTTAAAGAAGAAAAAACAGGCTGATTAGTCAGCCCGCAATCTTTTTTTCACTTCAGTTTTTTATAAAGATGTTGATCCCTTTTGATTCAGCATCCTGAGTAATACTCACAAACTCAACTATGTCTATAAGTTTGGTATGAAGATGTTTCTTTTGGTAAGGAGCGAATATCAAAGATAATTTTTTGTATTATGGTAGTTTTCTCATCTAATCATTGGCTTTATGTCCTTTCCATCACTTGTCAAACTTATGGATGTACAAGTCTTAGATAACCACCATAATATTAATCATAAAAAACCTTAAATTTTGGCTAAAGAGACGATTAAGTAGACTTCTATGAAAGAAGTAGATATTCTGAAATATGAGCGCTCTTGGGCTTATAGTGTTTATCTTACTAAATAGATAGCACTCCGAACAAAACACCGACAATTGTCATAACCACTGCTGTCCCTATTGCATACTTGGCCGCAAAACGAATATGGTCACCTATTTCAATACCAAGAAGCCCTACTAGTACGTAAATAGAACCTTGAAGAGGACTCAGCAAGTGTAACGGTTGTCCTAATAGAGAAGCCTGTCCAATTTCTATTGGTTTAATGCCAAAGTGGGCAGCTGTCTCCGCCATGATAGGAATAATCCCGAAATAAAAGGGAGCATTCGCCATAAAAAATGTAAATGGCATACTTATCAGTGCAACAATGACAGTTAACCGAGGTCCAAGTGCATCTGGAATTACTGCAATTAGAATATCTGCTATAGCTTTAACGATTCCAGTGCCCTCTATAATACCGGAAAATATACCAGCTGCAAATATCATCGAGACAACCGTTAAGATGTTACCTGCATGTGCGTGCACACGGTTCTTTTGATCTTGCAAGTTGGGATAATTAACAATCATCACAATAGCAAACCCAAGCATGAATAAAGCAGGTAATGGTAAGAAGCTAGTAAGTAAAGCTGTCATTACTAAGATTGTTAACACTAGATTAAACCAAAATAATTTAGGACGCTTTATTGATGCATCCATTCCTATATCAAGCGTAGCAGCAATTTCTGCGTTAAAGTCTTCGCCAATATTGATAACCCCTAACCGCTTACGTTCTTTCCGCCCAAGAAAATAAGCAACGACCAGAACCCATAATCCACCCGCAATCATAGAAGGCAGAAGTGGCATCAGTAATTTTATTATATCTACCTTTACTGCTGCCGTGGCTTGAACAGCAGGTCCCCCCCATGGTGTCAAATTCATGACTCCCATTGCTAATGCGGGAATACAGGCTAAAATGAGTTTGTTCATACCTAATCGTTCATACAGTGGAAGAAATGCTGTTACTACAATAAGATACGTAATTGTACCGTCACCATCTAAAGCAACTATCAACGACAAAACTGCAGTACCAAGTACAATTTTTAATGGGTCACCGCCTACCATTTTTAAAATTCTTAATACGAGCGGATCAAAGAATCCTGTGTCTATCAACACACCAAAGTAAAGAATGGCAAAAATAATCATAATAGCAGTCGGAGCAATTTTCTCGAGCCCCGCTAGCATCATTGGCCCTAAATCGGTAAAACCGCCAATTAGTGCAAAAACGACCGGAACAACGGTTAGTGCGTTGAATGCTGATAAACGCTTACTCATTATCAGATACATAAAAACCACAATCATCGCAAATCCCAGAAATGCAAGCATTATATATTCCCTCCATATTTCGCTGAATTCTTTAGATTAGATAGCAACTTACAGCAGATAATCCCTCTAGGGTAAACATCTAGTAGTAAGTACGAAGTAATGCTCAAAACAAGAAGTAAACAATGACCTCACTCTTATTTGGAAAGGCTTACAAATTTAACAGCCCAAAATTGTATTGCATATGCAAAAACTAAAATACAGGCTAGACTTTTATTACTATCAGAAATCAAATTCAATAAACCCAATTAAAGGAGTCCTTAGCAAAAATTTAGGGAGAATCGAACGATTATGATTGTTAGCTTTGCTTTAAGCTAGGTACTTTACCAATCTCATACTATTTGTATCATTCTCCAATTATTTGAAGTATTGATTAGTCTTAGTAATAAGGGTATCCATCTATTCTTCATAATTTTTGGTGGAAAGACCCAATGATAATAAAAAAATTGAATTACTCAGGCCAAAACTGTAAGATTTCTTTCCCAAAACCTTAAAGCCTTAGCCTGAAAGAAAAATGAAACAAATATGAATTAATAGACTGATTCCTTCATCCCTCTATTAGCTGTTAATTGGTATGGTTTTTTCTTTACAAGCTTCAATCACTTCCAACCATCGCTCTGGTTTTTTGCCTTTGAATTTTTCTCTCAAGTTAAGCTCGGCTAGTTGTTGAAGCTTTTCTTTTGCTGCTTTAGACATGGATGAATCAATATTGGAAGCCTCTAGCATTTGGATGGAGCCATCGAGTTCTATGGATCTTCTTAATGCATGAATGGAGGTGCCGGTTACTAATCGATTCATGGTTTGTTCAAAACTTTTGCCATCCAAAGTATCGCTTAATGAATCTAGCACCAGTTTTTCCACGTTAAATGCATGGGCAGCCTCCAACAACTCCAGGTAAAGCGCCGCTACCCCCTTCATATGAATACTCCGGATCAGTTTCACCGCAGAAGCTTCGCCAGGATTCCCACTGACTTTCCGGATGACCATTCCATATGGGGACATCAAAGAGATAAACTGGTCTGCTCCGCCACCGCTTGCTAAAATAGGAACTTTATGTTTATTGACTGGCAAGGAGCCCATCATCGCTGCATCTACAAAAAGCACGCCATTTTGCTCGATGTTTTTCGCAATGTTTTGTTTCACGCCCGGAGTGGAAGCCGATACATCAACATACACACAATCCTTCTTTAGGTGTGGCTTCAACTCTTCGCTCACTCCGTAAGCTTTATCTGCAGGTACCGCCACTATGACTACTTCGACTTGTTTCAGCACGTCTTCCGCCGTAGCAAGAATTTGGACTTGAGCTTGGCTGGCCCGCTCCTTTATTTGTGCGCCAAAGGTAGGGTGATTTACCATCACATCATGGGCAAAAATCGTTTCTATCCCTTCTTCTCTTAACCCTCTTGATAATTCAAAAGCTGCTTCTCCAAACCCGATAAAACCTAACCTCATCTTTACACCCTCCTCTTATTTTACAAGCCGTAAGATTCCATCTTTTCTTTTAACCAAGGCGGCTGGATGCTTCCTCCATCAATACCTTGTTGGCGTTTTTTCCCATATTCTGCGATGGTTTCTAGGCGTTTTTCCTCATAACCTAATTTTTTCTCTGCTTTAGCAAGAGCATCTTCAATTTTTTCTCTTGGAACGACAATGACACCATCCTCGTCACCCATCACCAAATCCCCTGGATGAACAGACACGCCGCCACAAGAGATCGGGATATTTAGTTCACCCGGACCATCCTTAAGAGGACCGTTAGGAATAAATCCTTTAGCGAAAATCGGGAAATTCAATGTGCTAAGAGCCTCCTTATCACGAACCAATCCGTCAATGACAATACCTTCAATTCCCATTGCCTTAGCAGCTCCTGCCATTAATTCTCCAAGATAAGCATTTGTTGTATGACCTTTTCCATCTGCAACTAGCACATAGCCTTCTTGCCCGGAATAAATAGCTTGATGAAGAAATAGATTATCTCCAGGTCTCAAACTGACTGTCATAGCAGTTCCTACAACCTTCATCCCTGTTGCTACCGGCTTTATTTTGTAATCCATAGAACCAGTACATCCCAGAGCATCTGATATAAGTGTTGTATTCAGACGTTTTGCTCTTTCAATAATTTCTGCAGATAAGATCGGCGCTAAATTAAACAATGACATACACCCCTTATTGATAATCTTTTAATGTTGTATAAATCACTACTTCAGTTGAAGAGTGTTGATCCCATTCGGATAGAATGAATGAAAATTCAAGAAATTTTTCATAACTTTTCTATCAATCGCTCATGTACTACTTTTTACTTGTTACCTTCTGATCTACCACTCATATCGAAACCGTTTTCAAAAGACCTTATATAAAAGTCTAGATTCCGTCGTTTTTGAATGGTTACCTGTTTTGTCTTAGATAGATTAGTTCGGTTTTTCGTGTGCGTAATAATTATAACTTTATAAAGTTATGTAGTAATTTTTATTACTGGATGTAAATGTATCTTACCACTAGTATTTATGAAAGTAAACGCTTTTTTTTATAGAGGCTAGGTAACAATAATAAGCACTTAATCTAAAAAAAGAAAAAAAGGGCACAGGAACAGAGAATTCGAATCAAACTGTAAATTCGAAATTCTTTATTCCTATAACCCTTATCATTTCAATTATTGATAGTGATAATTTATTTTTGTGAGAATTGAATTAACTTCATCAAGACGATATTTTACTTTCTCTTGATATTTTATAGCTACGGCACTAATCAGATAATCAGCTACAAACATAGACGAGATAGCCGAATTATGAAAAGCAATACTGCTAGAACTACATGGTAATATTAAATCTGAATACTTAACCAAAGGGGAAGAATAACTGTCTGTAATGGAAATAACTTGCGCATTCTTTTCTTTGGCCGTCATAACAAATTCAACGATTCTTCGAGCATATCTGGGAAAACTAGCTGCAATGACTAAATCCGAGGAAGTAAGATCGGCCCCTTTATCAACCCAGTCACTTAGATCTGCAACAATCAAATCACAGTTTCCGAGTAAGCGATTAAGACCAAAGGTTAAATACTGTGCCACCGGCAGTCCGCTTCTAACACTAGTACAAAAGATTCGCTCGGCAGATACAATCATTTCCAACGTTTTATCTAACGTCTCAGCAGGGATCATTTCAACTGTTGATTGAATGTTTTGAAGTTGATTTTCTGCACAGCGAATCCATAAATCACTTTGATTTAAATCTTTTAAATTTACCTCTAGTCTAGTTTGGGGGGCCGCCCTATTACGCAAAATCTCCTGAAGTCCTTTTTGAAATTCTGTGTATCCTGAATAACCCAGACTAAAGGTCAATCTCATTATAGTGGTGGTACTCGTTCCTACAATCCCAGCTAACTGATCAACTGTCAAAAATGCTACATCTAAAGGGTTTTTAATAATATAATCCGCAACCTTACGTTGTGTTTCCGTTAATTCTGATACTTTTTCTTTCAGCTTTAATATTGGATTTTCCATACTCTCTCTCCAATTGAACAATATGTCGTAGATTTTACGTCTTTACTTTCCTATAAAAGATTTTTCACAACCTTTAATGAGACTTTAGTACCCTTGCTTTTCTGTGTAAAAAGGAGATTCTCCCACATTGAATCAAGAATTTATTTTTTGGTTTTCGAAAGATATAATCAGAGAAAACAGCATTTTTATAAGATGAGTTGTTTCCCTTTTTGTTTCGATTGAATATTCCCTTTCTCCCCTTATCATGACTAACATAAATAAAGCCGTAACGCTTTTTCATTTCTGCCTTTGATGCACTAAAAAAAGTGCCTCGTCTCCATGTTGTATAGCCATTCCTCCCCCATAAGAAACCTTTAGGAAATTATTTTTCAATTCCCTCACTAATTTAACTTTCTTTCCAATTAAAATTTTCTATAAAATTTACGAACGCCTCAACGACATTCCATTCTAAGGATTCCTCATGATAATACATCCACGTTTTTCGTAAGATAGACTTCCCTGTTTGATCCGTTAAGTCAACCTTATATAATTCTTCTACCTCGGTAAACATCCTACTGGACAAGATGCCATAGCCTAAACCATTGATCACCATTTCCTTACAAGTATCAACTTGGTCAACTTCTATACTGATAAAAGGCGCCTCTGCATAGTTTTCGGCCCACCAATTATCAATTAATGATTTTAATAAGTAATCCCCTTTATAATCAATTCTAGGAAGGTGAGGGAGATCGGTAATATCAATCTTTTCCTTTGATGCAATGCATATTGTTTCTTCAAATAATAGCTGCCTCAATAATCCTCTACAGCCATAGTTCCCTCGAACAAAGCCGATATGAACATCTTTATTGTGTATCAGCTGAGTTACATCCTTGCTCCATCCTGTAATCACTTTAAATTCCACATGAGGATACCGCATTTTAAACAATTTCAAAATATAAGGCAGTTCATAATTAGCAAAAAAATTAGATACGCCCAATTTCAATGTGCCTACAATTACATTACTTTCATCATGACTCATATTAAGGACATTTTCTTTTATCTTTTGATAATGAGCAAGCGCTTCCTCAGCACAATGGACAAGATATTCTCCTTGTGGAGTAAAGTGAATTCCTCTGCTTTCACGGGTTACGATTTTAACACCTAATTCCTCCTGCATATGCTTTAAACGATTGGTTAATGCAGGTTGCGTAATAAACAAAAGCCGGGCCGCTTTCGTTAGATTTTTTTGACTATAGAGCACCTTCAGTATTTCCCAATCCCGGTAATCCATTACTCTCTCCCCCAAGAATCTGTATCATATAAAACTTTTTTATAAGTACTTATAATTTTTTAGCATTTTATTTATCCCAATTATTGCATTATCCTTAGCCTTAAGCAATTGATAATTACTTCTTTACATAATTGTATACAACACAATGTAGAAGAAGTACAAATCCTGGGGGTATTGTGAATGGGAATACAGGAAAACCAAAAAAGTCCATGGCGAAACTTTCATGGCCCAAACCTTGGCTATGTGATGGAACAATATGAGCGATATGAGAACGGTGATGAGAATGTTGATCCAGAATTGAAAGAGCTTTTTCTTACATGGGGATCACCTTTATCTGTTGAGACAAGTCATATAAAAGAAGATATCGAACCTGGATCTGTTATTTCTAACAATACGGCATATATGAAAAAAGTACTTCAGGTAGCGAAACTGCTCGAAGATATTCGAGCTCACGGGCATCTGGCCGCATCCATAAATCCGCTTGGAGAAAAGAACAAAGAGGAAGTGCTCTTCCATCTTAGTAAATATGGCCTGACAGAAGAAGATTTGAAAGCGATACCATCATCGGTGGTTTGGGAGAATGCGCCGGAAGGCATCAACACAGCCGCTGACGCGGTTCAGCGGTTAAAAGAGCTTTACACAAGTACGTTAGCCTACGAATTTTCCCATGTACATACGAAGGAAGAAAAAGTTTGGTTGACGCAAATGATTGAAAAAGGCTATTTGTCGCGCTCCTTCTCGAAGGAAGAACAAATTAGCTTGCTAAAGCGGCTGACAGCAGTCGAAGGGTTTGAACAGTTTTTGCATAAAACATTCGTCGGTCAAAAACGCTTTTCCATTGAGGGGGTGGACACACTCGTCCCGATTCTCGACGAGGTCATCCGCAACGGTAATGGAGACGGCGCGGGCCATGTCATGATTGGGATGGCACACCGTGGCCGCTTAAGCGTACTGGCGCACGTGCTGGAAAAACCGTACAACAATATTTTTGCAGAGTTCCTTCACGCAGCCAGAAAGCCGCTTCCGGTAGCCGACAACATTAAAGTTGTGGTTACAGAAGGTTGGACAGGAGATGTGAAGTACCACTTAGGCCGAAACCGGGTGGTTGAAGATTCACATGCTCATGTGACACGTATCACGTTAGCAAATAACCCGAGCCACCTTGAATTCGTCGATCCGGTCGTAGAGGGCTATACAAGAGCTGCCCAAGAGAACCGGAGCAACCCGGGTTATCCAGAACAGAATGTGAATGAAGCATTTGCTATCCTAGTGCATGGCGACGCTGCCTTCCCTGGACAGGGAATTGTAGCCGAAACGCTAAATTTGGGTGGATTAAAAGGCTATCAAACTGGCGGAACGATCCATATTATTGCAAATAACCTTGTTGGTTTTACAACGGACAGCCATGACTCTCGCTCTACGAGATATGCGAGTGACCTAGCAAAAGGCTATGAGATCCCAATTGTCCATGTGAATGCCGACGATCCGGAAGCCTGTCTAGCAGCGGCTTACCTTGCTTATCAGTACCGCGTTCGCTTCAAGAAGGATTTCTTGATTGACCTTGTCGGCTACCGCCGGTTTGGGCATAACGAAATGGATGACCCAATGGTTACACAGCCGCAGGTATACAAGGAAATTGCAAAACATCCGACCGTACGGGCGCTGTATGCAGCTCAACTACAGGAGGACGGCGTGCTCAGCCAAGCTGAGGTAGAACGAATTAACAATGAGATGCATACCGTGCTACAGGCCGAGTACGACCTGGTAGCCAACGGGGAAAAAGAAGATCGGGACGATGCACCGGTGCCAGACGTGATTGTTCAGGGCATCCCGAGTTTGATGAAAACGGGAGTTCCGGTAGATACGCTCCGCCAATTAAACCGTGACCTGCTTCAGTGGCCGGAAACATTTCATGTGTATCCAAAACTGAAGAAAATACTGGAACGCCGCGAAAGCGCGCTTGAGGAAGGCGGCAAAGTGGAATGGGCCTTGGCCGAAGCGCTTGCATTTGCGACAATTCTGCAGGACGGCAAACCGATTCGCCTCACCGGGCAGGATTCTGAGCGTGGAACGTTTGCTCAGCGCCATATCGTCCTACACGATTCGGAAACGAATGAAACGTATTCGCCGCTACACCGCCTGCCGCAGGCAAAAGCTTCATTTGCTATCCATAACAGTCCGCTGTCAGAGGCGGCGGTTGTCGGATTTGAATACGGCTACAACGTATTTGCACCGGAAACATTGGTGCTATGGGAAGCCCAGTACGGCGATTTCGCCAACACGGCGCAGGCGCTGTTCGACCAGTTCGTCTCAGCAGGCCGGGCTAAATGGGGTCAGAAATCCGGATTGGTGCTCTTGCTTCCTCATGGGTATGAAGGGCAAGGGCCGGAGCATTCCAGTGCCCGTCCGGAACGCTTCCTGCAACTGGCAGCCGAAAACAACTGGACAGTCGCAAACTTAACGAGCGCTGCTCAATACTTCCATATTTTGCGCCGTCAGGCTGCTTCGCTGGAAACGGAATATGTGCGTCCGCTCGTAATCATGACACCAAAAAGTCTGCTCCGCAACTCGCTTATTGCTTCACCGGCTGAAGAACTAAGCAGCCAGTGCTTCCAAACGATGTTAGAACAGCCAAAACTTGGCGGGAAAGCGGAGAAAGTCAAACGCTTAATCTTAACGACGGGCAAGATGGCAATCGACCTGGCTGCGGCGGTGGATGCAGCAGGCGAACAGCCGCAGCTCGATGACATCCATATTCTTCGTGTAGAACAGCTGTATCCGTTCCCGAAAGAAAAAATCGAAGCCGTCATCAAGCGCTATCCAAATCTTGAGGAACTTGTATGGGTGCAGGAAGAACCGAAGAATATGGGAGCATGGCATTTCATTGCGCCAACCCTCTATGACCTTGCGGCAAGCAGAATCAAGGTCGGCTATATCGGACGCCCGGACCGTTCAAGCCCTTCAGGCGGTGACCCGGCGCTCCATAAAAAAGAACAGGACCGCATCGTGAAACACGCATTGAAGCAGAGCGGCGGCCTGTGAAGCTAGGCGTAAGGCTGGTTTTTAGTAAAGCATGAAGAGAAGTATAAAGTCCTAAAACAAAGCATTTCATATAATGTGCAGCTTAAGGAAAATAGGGAGGAAATCGGACATGATTGAAATTAAAGTACCTGAGCTTGCTGAATCTATTTCAGAAGGAACAATCTCACAGTGGCTGGTCAAGGTCGGTGATACAATCAACAAAGGAGAAAGCGTCGTTGAATTGGAAACTGACAAGGTCAATATTGAAGTGAACGCTGATTACACAGGGGTGGTCACACAAGTGTTAAAGCAACCCGGTGACACGGTGGAGGTAGGAGATGTCATCGCCATCCTAGAGGAGAATGTATCAGAAGGCACCGTGGTGTCCGCCCCAGCGGCTCCGACTGTAAAACCGGCGGAGGAGGCAGCAAGCCAGCCAGACGCTCCAGTGAAGCGTATTGTTGCATCACCGGCTGCAAGAAAGCGTGCAAGAGAGCTAGGCATTGACTTACATGCCGTCCAAAGCAGCGATCCGCTTGGACGAATCCGCTCGGTAGATGTTACAGCCCATACACAGGCATCTGCATCGCACTCGGCTCCTGTGACAGCTTCAGCCCCGAAAGAGGAGAAACCGGCTGCGCCAAAACAGGTGGAAGAGTTCAACAAACCGATTGAGCGTATAAAAATGTCACGCCGCCGCCAAACCATCGCGAAACGTCTCGTCGAAGTACAGCATACAGCGGCCATGCTGACAACGTTTAATGAAGTCGATATGTCTGCCGTGATGGAATTACGGAAAAAACGGAAAGACGCATTCTATGAAAAGCATGGTGTCCGTCTCGGGTTTATGTCTTTCTTTACAAAGGCGGTTGTAGCAGCCCTGAAGCAGTTCCCACTGTTAAACGCCGAAATCCAGGATGATGAGATCGTCGTGAAGAAATTTTATGATATCGGCATCGCCGTAGCCGCTCCGGAAGGATTAGTCGTACCAGTTGTTCGCGAGGCAAATGAGAAAACGTTTGCCGAAATCGAGCGAGAAATCGGCCATCTCGGTACAAAAGCACGCGACAATGCCCTTACTTTAAAAGAACTGCAAGGCGGTACATTTACGATTACAAATGGCGGGGTTTTTGGTTCCTTAATGTCAACGCCAATCTTAAACAGCCCACAAGTGGGGATTCTAGGTATGCATAAAATTCAAACAAGACCAGTGGCCATTGATAACGAACGGATGGAAAACCGTCCGATGATGTATATTGCCCTCTCTTACGACCACCGGATTGTGGACGGGAAAGAAGCCGTCAGCTTCCTGACCACTGTCAAAGAGTTATTGGAAGATCCGGAATCATTATTATTAGAAGGCTAAGGATTTTATACAGTGGGGTCAAGTAAGACTCATTCGCAAGGTGCTTACAATATAGGGTCAGCTGTTTCAGATCATTTAGGGAGATAGATGTATGGAAGCAAAATATTGCAAAGAATCACGAGTGATACGAACAAGTCGTGTATTTCCAAATGACGTAAACAATCATAATACATTATTTGGGGGACGGCTAATGAGTGATGTGGACCAGGTAGCATCTATTTCTGCAGCCCGTCATAGTCGCAGGGAATGTGTAACTGCTTCAACTGACTCAGTTGACTTCCTATATCCTATTCGTACAACAGATTCGGTCTGTTTTGAATCCTATGTGACATGGACAGGGACATCATCTATGGAAGTTTTTGTGAAAATTATTGCTGAAGATTTAAAAAGTGGTGAACGTAAGATTGCAGCAACTGCTTTATTAACATTTGTCGCACTTGATCAACATAAACGTCCCACATATGTTCCACAAGTCATTCCGGAAACAGAAGAAGAGAAAAAATTGCATGAAACCGCACCAGAGCGAGCAAGAGCACGCAAAGAAAGAAAACAAAAGAGTAAGGAATTAGCTTCTTTTTTAACAACAAATTATCCTTGTTTAACGTAGCTTACGATACCTTTAGTCAAGTTGTAGACATCTAGCAGTCTGTAGAATAAACAAAAATATGGTCTTTTAATTTGGGAAAATGAACTGTTCCCAACAAATATAAGAGGCGCCGCCACAGGTGTCGGAACGGGGGTTAGCCGAATCGGCTCCCCCGTTAGTACGTTTTTATTCCCGATGACTTTCAATAAATATGGTTTAGAAACGACTTTGTATCTTTGTGCAGGATTACTCTTTCTAGGATGTATTATTTCTCTCATTATGGCTCGAGAAACAAAGAATATGAATTTAACAAAAGCCAGTTACGTGAAAGCCCCCTTCTTCCCCCCTTTTGGGTTGTTTGAAGAAGGGGGCTTCCTGCTTCACGAGCCGTAATATAGCGGGATTTCCTGATATGTCTTGCACAATCTCTACAGGTGTAGATTCTACGGTTCCGATGCAAAAATTTCAGTTAACTTGAAACCAATCTATAAATCTTTGGCATACTGACATTATCAATCTAGAAAGGAGATGATATTTAGTATGAAAGCTTCAATGTTTATTAAGCTAAGTTCTTTATTTATTATCATGTCATCAAAATTATATAGTTAAATACGGTAATTGAAATCTTAAAATTCTTTTAATACGCCTGAACAATTTTTAATATAATCATTATTACTAATATCAAAGTCAATATTAATATTAACTTTTTTATTAATTGTCTTGCTTGAATTGTTTTGTTAGTTCCTAGTACTTACATCCTCAAGGCAGCCAGAACTGAATTAATCTAATTATAAATTAATCATTTAATACCTATTGATATTAACACTTATATTAATTTTGGTTTTTATACTAAAGATCTAAATCATTTTCGGATATCGTTGTTTCCTATTAATACATATATGTAATCTCTTCACTGAAACAGTATGAAGAAGAAGAAAAATCATTTCTCCAAGTATAATCATTGGGGATATGCACAATCGAGAGAAGGAATCACAAGTACTTCTTTCCTCAAACCATATATATAAAACAAGGGCTTACTACCGCTTTCTTCTCCTAACAAAAACGTCTGCAGCAAAAGTCTGCAGACGTTCAGTCTTCTTATTAAGCAAATTGTACATTTTTTCTTGCTGTGAGTTTCTCGGTAACAATCTTTATAAGATCTACAACACGTCTAGAGTATCCCCATTCATTGTCGTACCACGCAAGTACCTTTACTTTACGGCTTCCCATTACCATAGTGGATAAACCATCAATAATCGCAGAGCTTACATTTGTATTGAAATCTACTGAGACAAGTGGTTCATCACAAACCTCAATAATCCCCATCAGCGAACTGTTAGATGCAGCTCGAAACGCATTGTTAATCTCCTCGACGGTAACATCATTCTTCAAATCAACAACGAGATCGACGAGCGACACATTCGGCGTTGGGACGCGAAGCGCCATACCGTGAAGCTTACCTGACAAGTGAGGAAGAACCTTGGCTAACGCTTTTGCTGCTCCAGTTGTTGTTGGAATGATAGATTGTGCACAAGCACGGGCCCTGCGCAGATCCTTATGTGGATTATCAATGTTCTTTTGGTCATTCGTGTATGCATGAACAGTCGTCATTAAACCGTTTTCAATACCAAACTGCTCATCAAGAACCTTTACAACAGGCGCTAGGCAATTTGTTGTACAAGAAGCGTTAGAAATGACAGTATGCTTTGCAAGATCAAGCTGGTGTTCGTTAACCCCCACTACAACTGTGATATCCTCACCTTTACCCGGTGCCGTTAAAATGACATGTTTTGCTCCTGCTTCCACATGGTCCATTGCCTTTTCCTTCGCATTGAATTTCCCCGTTGCTTCAATCACAATATCAATACCAAGTTCTTCCCAAGGAAGCCGCTTGGGATCACGTTCACTAAGCAGATGAACCATTTTTCCATCGATTAATAAATGGTTCTCAAACGCTTCCACTGTTCCACTAAATTTTCCGTGCACTGTATCATATTTGATTAAATGTGCTAATGTTTCAGCAGGGTAGCTGGCATTAATTGCTGTGATTTCAAATGCACTTTCCTTAATCGCCTGACGGAACACCATTCTACCAATACGACCAAATCCATTGATTGCTACACGAACCATTTTCTAGAACCTCCAAATTATAGTATACTACTAACCTTAAAAGTCTATAAACTTCATATCATATTACAGATAGTATGAACCATAGTTTTACATTTTGGTGATTTCGTTGTATTTACAGTGAATATTTATCTAGAATTTTAACCAATTAAGCATTTGTACGATCTATTTTTCTATTATGATTAATGGTTTCATTTAAGGCTTCACAGTTTTATATTTGAGCCTGAAGCTCCTTTACGCCCTGTTTTTGTTCATGTTTAATGGTAGCCTGAGCAGCTGCAAGACGAGCAAGCGGTACACGGTATGGTGAACAGCTTACGTAATCCAACCCTACATCATGGCAAAATTGGATGGAACTTTTTTCTCCTCCATGCTCTCCACAAATTCCTGTTTTTAACCCTGGCTTTGTTTGTCTACCAAGCTTTACGCCCATTTCTACAAGTTTGCCTACACCTTCTTGGTCAAGAGTAGCAAATGGATTTTCTGGCAACACCTTGTTTTGAATATAGCTTTGAAGGAACTTGCCCTCTGCATCATCACGGCTATATCCAAACGTAGTTTGGGTTAAGTCATTTGTTCCAAAGGAGAAAAAGTCCGCCTCTTGCGCAATTTGATCAGCTGTTAAAGCTGCCCTTGGAATTTCAATCATGGTTCCAATCGAGTAATCATATTGCTGACCTGTTTCCTCTGCAACCTGCAACCCAGCTTTCGTTACCAATTCACGCATTTCCTTTAACTCATTTACATGGCCAACCAAAGGGATCATAATCTCTGGTTTTACATCTATTCCTCTTTCCTTCACATTTGCAATGGCATAAAAGATAGCTTTTGCCTGCATCATATAAATTTCAGGGTGAATCATTCCTAATCGGCAGCCGCGGTGACCTAGCATTGGATTAAATTCATGCAGCTGACGAACTTTTCTTAACAGCTGTTCTTTTTCCTTCAGTTCATTGGAATTTGAATCTAATATCTGAAGTTTTGTTACTTCCACAAGCAGTTCTTCCTTATCCGGTAAAAATTCGTGCAGAGGAGGATCTAATAGACGAATCGTCACAGGGTTCCCTTGCATCGCTTCAAAGATTCCTTCAAAATCCCCTTGCTGCATGGGCAATAGCTTCTTGAGTGCATCCTCTCTCTCCTCATATGTTTCCGCAAGGATCATATCTTGCACAATCGGAATGCGAGTTGCATCCATAAACATATGCTCTGTACGGCATAATCCAATTCCACCCGCCCCAAACTCTAGCGCTTTTTTAGCATCTTCAGGATTATCCGCATTGGCTCTTACATCAAGCTTCCTCTCTTGATCTGCCCAAGCCAGTAACATTTGAAACTCATCCGAAAGCTGTGGCTCGATCATTGGAACTTCACCTAGCATGATTTCACCGGTTGAACCATCAATTGTGATCATATCGCCTTGACGTATAATCGTATCTCCTACCTTAAACTGCTTACATTTCAAATCAATGTTCAATGTTTCACAGCCGCAGATGCAGGCCTTTCCCATCCCCCTTGCAACCACTGCAGCATGACTTGTCATGCCTCCGCGGCTCGTAACAGTTGCCTGGGCAGCGACAATACCATGAATATCATCAGGTGTTGTTTCTGGGCGCACAAGGATCACCTTTTTTCCGTCCTTCGCTAGTGCTTCCGCTTCATCCGCATCAAATACGACTTGTCCTGTTGCGGCACCTGGAGAGGCCGGTAATCCCTTCGTTAATGGGTTACGTGTATAGGAATCATCGATTCGACGGTGGAGCAGTTGGTTCAATTGATCTGGATCGACACGTAGAATCGCTTCCTTCTTACTAATCGTTTGTTCTTCTACTAATTCAACTGCAATTCGAATTGCTGCTTGTGCTGTTCTTTTACCAGTACGGGTTTGAAGAATAAACAGTTTTCCACGTTCTACAGTGAACTCAATATCCTGCATATCACGATAATGTTTTTCAAGAAGTTGACAAGTCTCAACAAACTGCACATATACTCCTGGCATTTCATCCTGAAGGGTAGAAATCGGTTGCGGCGTGCGAATGCCTGCCACAACATCCTCTCCTTGCGCATTGATTAAATATTCACCATACAGCTTCCGCTCTCCTGAAGACGGATTGCGTGTAAAGGCAACTCCAGTACCGGAATCATTTCCCATATTTCCAAAGACCATGCTTTGAATATTCACCGCTGTACCAAGATGACCCGGAATTTTTTGAAGGCGGCGGTATACAATCGCACGTTGATTATTCCAAGAATCAAAAACAGCATTGACGGAAAGGAATAATTGCTCTTTTGGATTCTGAGGAAAATCCTTTCTCGTATGTTTTTTTACAATCTCTTTGTACTCTTGAATCAGTTCCTGCCAGTCCTCTGCAGTCATTTCAGGATCTGAAGAGTATCCCTTTTGTTCCCGTGTTTCTTCTAACACTTGCTCGAAATAGAAACCATCTACACCAAGGACAACATCACTAAACATTTGAATAAATCTACGGTAAGAGTCATAGGCAAACCGCGGATTGTTTGTAAGCTCGGCCATTCCTTTCACGGTTTCGTCGTTCATTCCAAGATTTAAGACTGTGTCCATCATTCCCGGCATCGAAAAGACTGCGCCGGATCGTACAGAAACAAGCAGCGGATCTGTTGGGTCTCCGAGTCTTTTTCCTGTTTTTTCTTCCAGCCTATGAAGAGCATCTAAGATTTGAGATTGGATCTCTGCCGGGATAGATTTCCCCGCATCATAATAGGAATTACAAGCCTCTGTCGAAATGGTGAAACCATAAGGAACGGGCAAGCCGATTCGAATCATCTCGGCCAAATTCGCCCCTTTTCCTCCTAACAGTTCCTTCATTCCGCCGTTTCCCTCGTCAAACATATATACAAACTTACTCATATACTCCAACTCCCCTCTTTTTTAAGATTGCTAATATGAGATCAGCAGCTTCTTCCACTGCTTTATTAGAAACATCAATAACCGGACAACCTAAGCGCTTCATGATTTTCTCAGCATAGTCTAGTTCTGCAAGAATTCGATCTAAATTCGCATAATTTGCTTGAGCCGTTAATCCTAAACTTCTTAAACGCTCCCTGCGTATTTCATTCAGTTTATCTGGTGTAGTTACTAAACCGACACATACATTCCTTCGAAGTTCAAACAGTTCATCAGGAGGCGCTACCTCTGGTACCAGAGGTATATTTGCCACATTCAGCCCTTTATGGGCCAAATAGATAGAAAGTGGTGTCTTTGATGTTCTAGAAATTCCAATTAATACAATGTCTGCACGCTTTAACCCTTGAGGCTCCCGTCCATCATCGTATTTGACTGCGAATTCAATCGCTTTCACTCTTTGGAAATAGTTAGCATCTAGTTTCCTCATTAAGCCAGGTTCACCCTTGGGATCCGTTTGAAATGTTTGAGCGAACGCTTCCATAAGTGGGTTTATCAAATCAATCGCAATAATCCCTTCTTCTCGTGCCCTTTGATCAAGATACTTTTTTAAAAAGGGAATTACGATCGTATAGGCAATAATGGAATTACTTTGTTTCGAGGCAGTAATCACATCATCAATATCTTCTGTCCTCTGCACATAGGACTTATGCTGGATGTCAACATAGCCTCCATTAAATTGAGCTGCCACTGCTTTTACAGTCAGCTCAGCCGTTTCGCCAACCGAATCGGAAACTACATAAACCACTTTTCTCTCATTCACATCTAACCCCTACTCTTCTGTGTTTTATTCGTCTGATAACTTCGGCTACTCTTTGTTTAATCATCACCAGAAAAACAATATATATATGTATCCGTTTATAACAAAATAGTGAATCTATGTAATCACCATTTTTTTGAAGGATTCATTATTGTTTTAAAAAATGATTCCCCCTATGCCAATTGATAAAAATCTTATATTACTCTGAAATAGATAACCAGAATCGTGTGTTTTTTAACAACCAATTTATCAGTACTTCACTTAATGATGTCTAATCTAAATTAAAGTTATACTAATGATCGTCGTTATTTTTTAATGTGTTATACTATTTCATATTCAGTATACTATCATGTCCTCTATTCGTAATCAATGCCCTTTTTAAGATTTTGGTATAAATAAAACGAAATTTTTAGAAAATAAATAGATTGCTAGTTGTATCCTTTTTAAGGGTAATAATATCAGTATGTCCGAGCCTCAGAGGGTAATGGCGATTGTTTTGAAGTTTTCACACCAGAACCAATTATCTTATTACCAATAGTGCAATGCTCTCTAAACTTGTCTTTTTACTGCAAGTAACGAAAGTAAAGATAAAAGTGTGAAATCAACAAAGAAATAATTGTAAGCGGCTTTAATCATCTTATTTGAATTGCTTTGTTAATGGGGCGAACAAAGGAAACACTATTTTCTTGACAGTTCAATACCAGAAAATATTTTTAATAATATACAAATATATAAATGAAATTATTATTATCATTATGCTGATGTTAACTTCTTATCAAAATGATTATAAAGCACCCTTGAATATCATTAATTCAGAGACAGTCTCTTCTTTTCAGCAATGTTCATTAGTAACTCAATATCAGAAAAAGAGTATCTACGAATTCCTGAGGATGTCCGTTCCGGAAAAACGAGTTTCTTTTCCTCCCAATAACGTACTTGCCTTTCAGACAAACCGGTCATTTCTGTTACAGTTTTCATCGTTATAGCCTTTTTATATCGATAAGAAAATGGATTTTTCAGCAAAATGTTCACTCCTATACAAATAAATCTAAGACATTTATCTCGGTTTTGGTAAAAAAATAAAATTTCGATAATCAATCCTGGCCATTAGTGGAATCATTTTTTCTGTATTATGAATCTATGTTAAATGCTTCACATATATATTCTGACTGGCTTTGAATAGACTGCACTGCCCCAGTTAGAGAATTGTCTTTTTTCATCACATCTATGGTTTCCCTGTATAAATTCCCTTCAAAATCTGGAAGTATTCCCCTCCACAATGGAACATACTCACTTTTTTAATACAAACATATTGGTGATACCTTTCACATATCAATTTATCTCCCTCAGCTGCCTACAACAGGTACAAGAATCTTTGTTTCCTCAGCTCCTTATTACCACCCACGATCCTGCATACGATTTTCTGGTGATATTGTTGAGATTTCAATACCTTTCATAGCTGATCCTAGCTGTTCTGAGAGATGAGCAATTAACTTATAGTCCTGATAATGTGTAGTCACTTCTACAATTGCACGTGCAAATTTAATTGGATTCTCTGATTTAAATATACCGGAACCGACAAAAACACCATCTGCACCTAATTGCATCATTAAGGCTGCATCAGCTGGTGTCGCTACACCGCCTGCCGCAAAATTCACAACTGGTAAACGGCCTTCACGTTTAATCTGGAGTAACAGTTCATAGGGTGCACCTAATAATTTAGCTTCTGTCATGAGCTCATCTTCATTCATCCCTACTACTTTTCGAACTTGCGCATTCCCTTTACGCATATGGCGGACCGCTTCGACAATATTGCCTGTACCTGGTTCACCTTTTGTACGTAACATAGAAGCCCCTTCACCGATACGTCGGGCTGCTTCACCTAAATCTCGGCATCCGCATACGAATGGAACGGTGAAATCACGTTTATTTAAGTGGTGCTCTTCGTCTGCCGGTGTTAATACTTCACTTTCATCGATATAGTCAACACCAAGTGCTTCTAACAAGCGCGCTTCTACAATATGGCCAATACGTGCTTTGGCCATTACAGGAATAGATACTGCCTTCATTACTTCTTCTACAATTGTTGGATCTGCCATACGGGCTACTCCGCCTGCTGCACGAATATCAGCTGGTACACGTTCAAGTGCCATAACAGCTACAGCACCTGCTTCTTCTGCGATTTTAGCTTGTTCGGCGTTTACTACATCCATGATGACGCCGCCCTTTTGCATTTCTGCCATGCCACGTTTCACACGGTCTGTTCCATTATTAGTCATCATATTTTCCACCTATAAATTATTTTATCTATCGACCTTCTCATTGTCTTTACCGCCTCTGTGGTAGGAAAACCATAATTATAACAGCAGAGGTAAGAGAGCAGCCAAGGCTCTTGAATAAGCACTCGGCTGTTTTTCTCTCTATTTAGCAAAAAAGGCCTGCTAACCTTCTACTAAGTCCACCTTGCGATCTTAGATACAACCAGTACCTTTTTACACGCCTTTTATCAACGCTACATGAATCACTGTTACTTACGATCATGCAACAATGATTTATTAACCTTCCTTAAACGCTCGCAAGCTCCTTTTCAAAAACCTTTTCCGGTGAGATAAAATTATAGCCAAGATCTCTCGCGACAGCTTCATATGTGATTTCACCGTTTGCTACGTTTAATCCAAGTTTTAAAGCTGCATTTTCGGAGATTGCTTGATACACACCTTTGTTGGCAATTTGTAATCCGTAAGGAACCGTTACATTTGTTAAAGCAATTGTAGATGTTCTTGGAACTGCGCCAGGCATATTTGCCACTGCGTAATGTACAACACCGTGTTTTTCATATGTTGGCTTGTCGTGTGTTGTAATATGGTCAACTGTCTCCACAATACCACCTTGGTCAATTGCAACGTCCACGATCACAGAACCCGGTTTCATCGCTTTTACCATTTCCTCTGTTACCAGTTTAGGGGCCTTTGCACCCGGAATTAACACCGCACCGATTAAAAGATCAGCTTCTGCTACAGCTTCTGCAATGTTGAATGGATTGGACATTAATGTTTTAATTTGGTTGCCAAAGATATCATCTAATTGGCGTAAACGTTCCGCACTTAGGTCAATGATAGTAACATCAGCCCCTAAACCGATTGCCATTTTTGCTGCATTTATGCCTACAACACCGCCGCCGATGATTGTCACTTTACCACGACTCACACCAGGAACACCTGCAAGCAAGATACCTTTACCTCCATTTGATTTTTGTAAGAATTGGGAACCAATTTGTGCAGCCATACGACCTGCTACTTCACTCATTGGAGTAAGGAGTGGAAGAGTACGATTTGCCGCAACTGTTTCATAGGCAATCGCAATAACGCCTTTATCTTTAAGAGCTTGAGCTAAAGACGGCTCAGCAGCTAAGTGCAAGTAAGTGAATAAAATGAGCCCTTCACGGAAGTAGTCATATTCGCTTGGAAGCGGCTCTTTCACTTTCATAATCATTTCAGCCCCAGCCCATACATCTGCAGCATTTTCCACAATTTCTGCACCAGCATTAGCGTAATCTTCATTTGTAAAACTACTTCCGATCCCAGCATCTTTCTCAACTAATACCTTATGACCAGCTTTTACAAAAGATATTAATCCAGCTGGTGTGAGAGCCACACGGTTTTCATTATTTTTAATCTCTTTTGGTACGCCAATAATCATTTTGATCTTCCTCCTAAAATAAGTAGTTTCCTAGTATGAAATATGTTTTTTATGCTGTCCAAACTAGTATTGATGTTGCTTACGGCTTGAACTATATCTCAAGTATAAATATTGGTCGCTTGCCCTTCATTGGACACACTGTAAAATATGTACGAGATATAATACGACATTATGGGTGCTCATTTTACAATGGTTGAAAATACTATGGGCATAAAAAAAGAAACCCAATTAAGGGTTCCGGTACAATATCTATTTTCATTTTATGGTGAAATGTTGACCATTTTCGCTTTTAGTCATTCTCGTTTTTACTATCCGTTTTAATTGTTTTTCAAATGCAAACACAAGGATCCCAAAAACAATAACGATACCGCCGATTACTTGAGAAATTATAACGGTTTCTCCGAGTAAGATATAAGCTAAAATAATAGCCCCGACGGGTTCAAACAATATCGAAACCGAAATGGCATTCGTGCTGATCCATTTTAATGACCAATTAAACAATGAATGACCAAATAAAGTAGGAACAATGGCTAGCAGCAAAAAATATACCCAGTCTTCAGTAGGATAGCTCATTAATGGATATTGCAAAGAAATGCAGTAAATAAACAATGTAATCGCACTAAAGCTGTATACAATAAATGTATAAGCGATTAAAGAATGTCTTTTTCTTACCTCTTGACCAAACAGCAAGTAAGCAGTCACCATCGCACAAGCTGCTAATGCGAGAATATCTCCAAATAAAGCCATACCGCTGACATGAAAATCTCCCCAGCTAATAATGACGCTTCCGATTATCGCAATTACTGCACTTATAATAGCGGTAGATGATATTCTCTCTTTAAAGAAAAAATAAGTGCCGACAAACGAAAAGAGAGGCTGCAGCGTAACAAGCACAACTGAGCTCGCAACCGAGGTAAATTTAAGAGATTCAAACCATAAAATAAAATGGACCGCTAAAAACACGCCGGCAACGCTTGAAAAAAGCCAATCCTTTTTTGAAAAAGCCTTTAATTCAGGTAAGTTCCTAAATAAGAAATACGGCAAAATAAGTAGCGCAGAAAATAATAGTCGATAAAATGCAACCACAGCTGAAGGTGCCGTTGTTAATTTAACTAAAACAGCAGAAGTCGAAACAGCCGCTACCCCTATTGCCAACGCTATATATGGCATTGTAAATGAAGATTTCACAAAATCCCTCTCCCTTTTTAAGTATTTTCCTTGTATGGGATATTTCCTTAAAACATCTCAACTAACATCGATTTAGCTTACGGTTTGAACTACAGTTCAAGTATAAGTATTGATTTCTTACCCTTCATTAGACACACTGTAAAATATGTACGAGATATGATGCAACATTATGGGCGCCCGCTTTACAGTGGTTGAAAGTCTTCTCTTATACTATAGCTATGAAAAAAACGGATGTCTCCTTAAGACTAGGAAATATCCGCTGTTTTATACTCACATTCATACATTTCATGCTATGAGCCTCAATCCGTTCACTCAAAAATACCTGTGGCAAGAATATGATTTACATAGCTTCAATAGTTTGAAAATTCTGGTTTCTACGAGATGGCTGATTTGTTGTCACTTTCTTTTTCAACATTAGAATCTTTTTTCTTTGTCTTCATCCTTAATTCTTTAGAAATCATTAAAACTATAAAAGCGCTGGCCACAAATCCCATAATAGGATATATAATATTTACCAACTTAGCAAATGGAATTACACCACCAAAAATTATAGCTACTGCAGTCAGTACAGTTGCAATGATATTGAACTTTTTAGTTTTATCTACAGCAAACTTTCTTGTTACCATTACAAGCATCGAGGCTACTGCTGAATAGACCGCCACTACTATCATCAATGTATAAGCCATTCCCAAGATAGGAGATATATGAGAAGCTATTGCCAATGCAGGTACTTGTTTCCCTATAAATGATTGATAATAAGCAAACTAAAATGCTTTAAAAAATAGTAATTTAATGGTAATTAATCTCTATTTTTAAAGCGCTTTCAATTTTTTTCGTAAAAATATTCTTCTTACTCTTTATAATAAGTTCTTTCTAATGTAGCTTTCTTAAGTGTCCGCCACACCATTTATGACGCTGTAACACTTATCCTACCGAAAATCGATTAGGGGAACTTTCCCGCTACATCATACATTCCAGACAAGCTTGTAAAAGAGTAGAATATTTACTGGATCACTCTTCAAAATTTGCTTCTACTTCAAATTTTCATTGCGGTTAGATGAATTATTTTTAGTATACCTCAAATACTTAACATGAGTAAAATGAATGTTTATAATGTATCTAATGAGAAAAACTCATACATAAAGGAGAATAACATGACCCTTAGTCGATTTGAAGTCTTTTATACCGTAGTCGAATCCGGAAGTCTGACAAAGGCTGGAGAAATATTAAATTTAACACAATCGGGTATCAGCCATGCAATTACGAGCCTGGAAACTGAACTAGGCTTTTCCTTACTTACCCGAGGGCGAGCAGGCATTTGTCTAACAAGTAATGGAGAACGGATGCTTTCATATATTCGTGATATTTTAATTTTAAATGATAGAATGAAACAAGAGGCAGCCGCAATAAACGGGGTAGAGGTAGGCATAGTAAGAATAGGTACATTTACAAGTGTTACTACACAATGGTTGCCGCATATTATCAAACAGTTTCAAGATGATCATCCAGGAATTATCTTGAAATTGTTCGAAGGTGATTATTCTACCTTAGAACAGTGGATTTCAAATGGAGAAATTGATTGTGGCTTTCTCACTTTACCTACACCGAAATCATTTGAATTTCTTCCTTTAAAAAAAGATAGAATGCTTTGTATTCTATCCGATCAGCATCCTTTTCATGATCTGGATAAGGTTTCCTTTAAACAAATAGAAGCAGAACCTTTGATTATGCCTAAGGAAGGCTGGGACAATGAGATCAATCAAATTTTTAAAGAAAACAATATCAAACCAAATGTGAAATTCGAGGTATCAGATGATCAAGCAATTATGGCCATGGTGCAAAATAATTTAGGTATCAGCATCCGACCAGAAATGACTTTATCTCATGTCCCTAATAACGTTCGTATTCTTAATTTGGAAACAGAGTCTTTTCGCTTTATAGGCATTGCTACAAAATCTAATATATCTCCTGCCACTAAAACATTTATTGATTGTGTTCATTCATGGTTAAGTGACCAAAATTTACTGGATCTTTAACATTCATCACCATCCTTTTTTAGAATGACTCAAAAAGGGTGGAAGTATGTTACACTTCCACCCTTCAAACTGTTAAAAATTGAGCCTGCTCTGCAAGCTCTTATTTTTCAGCATGCTCTCTATTTTTTTGATTGCAGTGAGAACAGCAATTTCCGTACAATACTGTTACCTTTTCATCTTCGAATTTTCCAATTGTTCCTTCACAAACTTGGCATACGATTGTACCCATTTCCATTCCCCTCCTAATTTTACACATAATTTTTATTAAGTAATCGCTTTCTTCTTATACCTATATTCTAATGTGTTACACTATATAGGTCAATATAAAAATTAGTATAATATATTTATTTTATTTTTAATCATATATTGCATTTCACTATATGGTAATTTCCTTAAGTCTTACAAACAGATAATAGCTAATTTTTCTTCTCACCTGTTGTGAAAGTCCAGACCATCTCGGCTAAAACTTTTTTGTTCATAATGAATAGCTTAAGAAAACAATTAATGAATCTCCCTAATACCAGATAAACGAATAGAGCAGATCTGCTGATTCTCACCTTTTAGCGAAAGGGTTTGATGACGTAGATCAAGACCGTAAATGTGACCCTTGCACGTTCGAAACAAACCGTCCTTATAATAATTAATCGTGACTAAACGACCTTTTGTTAATTCTTTTAAAATCATATCGTTATCTCCTTTCCAACTAAGTATTTTATAAAACAAAGGTATTTTAACTATGGGCTAGTTAAAAAATTACTGGATGGGAAACAAAGTCTTAAAATATGATTAGACGTGCCTTTATTACATAGTAAAAAAGCACATTCATATATATTGAGTTCTCCTATCTCGAAACTTCAACTCGCTTACACGTTAATTATATTTTTAATAAAAAAGACTATCACTAGACGGTGTGTAAATGTTTCTCTAAGTTTTTTGTACATTTTGGTTGATACGTTATAAGATTACATGCATCTGCTCTTGCTTTTAAAATGTATTATTTTAATGAAAAGTTATAGTAATTGAAATCATCAAAACTTGTGTGAAGCACCTAAACTAAACCCATGATATTAGTATTAATGTTATTGTTTATTTTAATCGTGAATTATCTATCTTAATTGAATTCCCTTATTAATGAGACGAATAACGAAGGAAGATCCTTTGACCCTTTAATATCAGTTTTAATATTGGTAAATATCATAATTTAAGTATTAATATTAACATTATCTTAAATATTAATTAATAACTTCCTCTAAAATCATTGTAGGATGTGTTAGTTACTTTGAAGAGATTAGGGGAGCAAAGTCTGAATTAATCCAACAACAAATGAAGATCAACAATATCCTTTAACAGAGCCCAAAAATAAAAAGAACAGATTTTTATCCTGTTCTTTTTGTCTGAATATGATTAAATTTAATTGCAGCCGCCCTCCATATAGGATACGTGGATTGAAATACATGTCCATCGGCTCCAAACGAAAAAGCATTGCGTTACATCCTATATGGGTGCGTGGATTTATTTAAATGAATATTCCCTCAATAAACGCATCCGTAATTGCAAAAGTCTTAGGTCGTTGTTTAATTAAATAAACGATTTGACGCTCTTCGAGTTCAGCCATAACTTTGTTGATCTTATGCGCTGTTACACCTAAGACTTGAACCAATTCTGCATTTGTTAATAATCTACTTTCTCCAGCGAATACCATTATATCAAGTTGTATATGAAGCACATCCTTCAACAAATTATCATTAGTCCAATCTAGATCGCTGATGTATTCCTTGATTCGTTGTGCTTTGGCTAAACCAAGCTGTAAATCCTCTATTATTGCTTTTTGACCAGAGCTTAAAAGTTCTAACATATCCATCAAGTAAAAAGTCAGCTCCCCTTTATTATGGAGATCAGAAACATTCTCTAAAGCTTTATAGTATTTAGGCTTATCATTGTTAATAGCATAAGATAAAGTAATAGCTGAGTAACGATCTAACTTTCTAGAGACATAGCTACATACCAACAAGCGGCCAGTTCTGCCGTTACCATCGTAAAATGGGTGTATATATTCGTAGTAATAATGTGCGATCATATACTTGTATAAGTCCGGAATTCCTGAAGTGTTCAAAAAATAAATAATCTCATTTAACTTTTCAATAATTTTAGACTCCGGCTCAATTCCTCTATGCGTAACCTTTGCACCGTCCGTTACACTGACACCTTCTGCTCTAAAATATTTCCCATCAGGCTGCTTATTTTTAGGTATCTCATCAGCAACTAGTTCATCATACAGTTTTCTAAAATCCTCAACTGATTGAAGGGGTTCTAATTTATCAATGTAGTTATAAGTTTTCATCATACCTAAAAAACGCTTTTTAGCTGTTGCTTTAGTATCGTGGATGTGCTCTAAAACATTTGACAATTCTTCCTTCGTGCTTCTAACTCCTTCAATCTCATTATTGCTTTGAGCTTCATTGATGATTAATTTATGGAAATAAGGCTCAACTGCAAATCTTGGTAATTTGCTCACAGCTAGCTGAATGGTACAACTGTTAGTTAATACTTCTTCATATAGCTTTACCAATTTATCTATATTAACAAAAAATAATGTTTCTTCTTGATTCATCAATTTTTCTTTTCTAAAAGGTCTAATACTTAGGTTTGTCTTATAAGAGCCATAGCTATTTATCCTTTTTTCATACTCTGAAAGATGGGTTTTGCTATCCGTTTTATAAAAAATCTTAGATAACTTATCATAATTCACCCAAATCCCCCCCTTAATTTAAAATATGCCCGTTTTTTAAATTAAGGATACCTTATTTTAAAATGAACTTAAAGAAATTAAGATCTTTTTTGTGATAAAAATAAATTTTTCAACCTATTTCCCCTTTTTAGGTTTTGTTAATCGATAACGTTGCTATTTATTCCAAAGAAAAAGGATTGTTACTTGTTCAACTATCCTGTCCGTTTGAACAAGGCATAGCATATTCATTTTTAGTTCCATAAGACGTCTTAATCGGCATTACCCCTTACTAGGGTGCCACTTCCGTTTACCAGAAGATATGCAAGACTCCATACACACCGTCATAACAACATTCAACAGCAAGAATAACCAGAATAAGCTGCATAAGATTCTGAATACGCTTGGCATATAAAATCCACATTTTAACCATAATATTAGAGTGAAAATACGATGGGTACATGTGCCAAAACTATGTATGAATTGCTCTAGAAGGGATTAAACAATGGCAAATAAGCCTATCGGACCACACACCGAAGGCCTTTCCTTTTTATCCGGGATTCTACAAAATAAAAAGCACTCCGAAGGAAATGCCTAATTCCTTATAACCGCTTTTTTACTTCTTCAATTCCTTCTTCTTCAAACTTTAATTTTTCAGGAAAAATCTCAAGTACGTTATTAATGAGTCAATAATATTATCACTATTATTAACATTATGATTAATATGTTTTGTATTTAACAATGGATAATTCTATGAGTTAAATTTGTAATGAAAAGGTTGCACAAAAAAATCACCGTTTTCCCTAACTCATTGACTAGTCAACAAATTCATGAAAACGGTGATTCCTTTAGGGTGTGTGACTCAAAAAAGGGTTTTTGCACTTCGAGTAATCCTCTTTTCGTTGGTAAATACAAGATACTCTGACACAGCATGTGTATCATTATTCATAGCTAAAGAAACTGCTTAATAAATTTCCTTAATACCAGATAAACGAATGGAGAAGATCTTTTGCTGTTCATCTTTTAAGGAAAGGGTTTGTTGATGCAGATCAAGGTTGCAAACACGACCCTTACATGTTTGTAACAATCCATTTTCATAATAATTAATGGTAAGCAAGTGATTTTTTCTTAATGCTTTTAGAATCATTTTATTTATCTCCTTTCTAACGAATGGTCTGTATCGATAACACTCTTCAAATGAGTGATTACTTATGAAAAGTTACAGGAAGCTATGCAACTTTAGGATATCGGTTACTACACTTTTATTATATCTCAGAATTTAGGCAGCGTTTACAATCATATTTGAACACTTTGTGAAAAATTGAACAAAATATAATTATGGGGTTTTTGAACACAAATTGATCTAAAGAACATGTAAACTACTTATTATATTTCTGCGTTCAAAAAATAGTGACTTTCTGAACACGATAAAGAAACAAAACTTTCAAAAATACAAAGCAGTGACTAATGGTAATTCAGTCTCTACTTTCTCTGTTTGCCACTTTAGTTCTAACATTACGCTTTTCCCTCTACTTTTCACTCTCTAAATCACTTAATTGTTGTTAAAATTATAAAATAAATACTTATGTTGTGATAACCACCGGAATAAGGTAGGAAAATAGAGTATAAAAACGGAGGTTAAGTGATTTGGGGAAATTTCTCGATTTTATTTATCAAGATTTTAAATACAAGCTATATGTCCCTGGTGAGTATAATTTAGATAAAGAGTCTCCATTATTGGTGATGCTTCATGGATGCGGGCAAGATCCGGATGATTTTGCTGCAGGAACAAACATGAACACACTTGCTGAAAAGGAAAAATTTCTTGTCCTCTATCCTGATATGAATCATCCGTTAAATCTTTCAGATTTGGCTGGTTATAACCCCTTTGGTTGCTGGAACTGGTTTTTAGATAAAAATCAACACCGCGGGGAGGGACATCCCAAGCTAATTTATGAGATTATTAATGAGGTGAAAAGTAAATACAAGATTGATTCAAATAAGGTGTACGCTGCGGGCTTATCAGCAGGCGGGTCACTAGCCTGTATTCTGGGTGTTACGTATCCAGATGTCTTTAATGGTATCGGAATTTGTTCGGGACTAGCCTATGACGCTGCCAATGTATTTTTTCTAACCGACCCGATGGCTGAGGAAGCTAAAAAAAGGATGGAGAAAGGCGTGCCTGACCCATATGAATGCGGAAGCAGTGCATTTCAAGAGATGGGAGAGTATAAGAAAAAAATACGGGTGATTGTTTTCCATGGGATCTATGATACAACGGTCCACCCCATTAACGGCCAGCAGGTTATCATCCAATGGGCTCAAACCAATTTTCTCGTTGAAGGTGGTATAGGCCTTGCTGATGTTACCCCTGCCCTGGTCAAATCAGATATAATAGATGGAAAAGTTTGTACCCAGTATGTATATAATGGTGGGGACAGCGAACCATTATTGGAACTTTGGATGATCGATAAAATGGGGCATACCTGGTCTGGGGGAAGTTCGAATGGTTCTTACACGGACCCCTCGGGTCCAAATGCAACAGAAATTATCTGGAACTTTTTCAGTAAACATCAACAACAGCCGGAAGAAAAGCTGATCGAGACTCCGGCCAATACACTTGTCCCATCTTCAGTCAATCCACAGGACGAACCACCAAGCGAAACACCAAAAAAGAACTTTTTGAGCATCCTCCTTTCAAAACTTAGGAAAAAGAAAAATTAAAGAACATGCGAGATACAGGGGGACGATTCTTTTGCTTCCTAAGGGGGAAAAAGAACCGTCCCTATTAATCAAAGTTGGCGGGGTTTTCCCCGTAATCCGACTACTAAGTTTGTTGCCGCTAACATAGTTATTTTGAATCTCGTTTCACTTCTTCTGTCAGGTAAAGCCCTTCTGATTGACTCAAGGTTCTTTCTACCCAATATGATTGGATGTCCCTTTGTTTAGAAGGAAATTTTCAGTAAATAGCATCCTTACTGATGAACTACCATTCCGTTTTTGAATTGCATCTGAGGAAAACTACCACCGGCTATCTCATTTATCGGAATAGCCTCTTCAATTCTCTTGACATCCCTTTCACTTAGATGAACATCCAAAGATTCCATTGAATTTTGGAGCTGAGACACGCGTCTGGCACCAATTAGCGGAAGTCAAAACCACCCGTTCTCACGGGTGGTTTTGCAGACTGTTGAAAAACAACTTCGTCAATAGATGATTGATTTTTTTCCCCTCCTCTTTACGATAGAAAGAGGAGGGGTTTTTGGTATGTATTATGTAGAACAGAATTTAACTATGACGAAAAATAGAAGACATTACGAAATGATGTATGACCGTACTCATACTTTAGTGAAGATTGAAAAAGTCATGGATTGGAATTTGGTGTATCGCTACATCAAGCCCTTTTACTCATCTCACATCGGGCGTCCTACCATTGACCCGCTTATTTTGGTGAAAATTTTACTTATCCAGTACATAGAAGGCTTTCGATCAGTCCGCTTTACCTGTAAACAGGTTCAACAGAATATTACCTATCGGTGGTTTCTTGGAATTTCTCCTCATGACCGCATCCCTTGTCACTCTACTATTTCTAAATTTCTACATCGTCGCATCTCTGATCCGTCTATATGGGAGGCTTTGTTTCGTCATGTCGTGAAACTGATTGAACAGGATGGCTATATCTCGCATGATATTTGGATTGCTGATGAGACAGAACTGAAGGCAAATGCAAATAAGCGTAAAAAATGTGTCGTCGTACAAGAAATAAAACAAGAGGAAGATGCGTATACACTAGAAAAGGTCAATCAAAAGAGAACCGCCCATCGCAAAAAGGTACTCTCTTCAAAGCCAGGAAAGGTTGTCATTAAAGAAACCATCCAAAGCCTGACAGACCCCGATGCGGGTCTTTCCGTAAAACACGACAAGTTCGGGCGTTTTGCTTATTATGATCATCGCATTGTGGATGGTCTACATAATTTTATTTTAGATTGTTACGTCACACCAGCTACTACACCAGGTCATCGAGTGGTGTTACAGCGATTCGACCAACTTCGTATGTTCCACAATACCTATGCGAAGGAGGTTGCCCTCGATGCTGGTTACTACAATGTTCGTATGGGGGAAGGATTAGAAAAACGGAAGATGTTTGCTTATATTTCTTACCGAAGGTATGCAAGAAATGAACATTCTAAGTGTAAAACGACTCAGTTTCGAAAAGCGGCGGAAGATTTGTATGCATGCCCTTGTGGAGTTCCATTTTCATATAAAAATTCCACAAGACAAGGGTATCACGAGTATCGTCCCCCACAAGGAAGCTGTGAAGGCTGCCCTTATGCGAAGAAAGGAGATCGAGTTCTTCGTATTTCCGTACATCAAGATGTATATGACCGTCTGCATTCTCAGCGTCTTTCCCCACGGGGGAAAGTTCTGCGTTCTGTTCGACCTTCTACTGTCGAAAGAAGTTTTGCAGAAAGCAAAGAACTCCACGGGTTTCGCTTCGCACGCTACCGTGGAGTTCAGAAAGTCACAATCCAAGTTTTGATGACCGCTATATCACAAAACTTGAAAAAGTGGGCCAAATTGCGTTCGCTGCGCGAATCTGGCATAGATTTAAGTTACCAAAAAAAGAAAAAGAAGAAAAGGTAGTCCATAAAAAAATCTCGAAATTCGAGATTTTTTTATGGACTACCTCGTTTTTCAACAACGTGCAAAACCACCCGTTCTCACGGGTGGTTTTGACTTTGTCTTAAAGCATAGATATTGGTCACTAATACATTTCCGGAAAGTTAAAAGCCTGATTTCCTTACGCTAAGCTGAAAATACAATGCATATTTTGCTTCGTCCCATTAATTGTATTTTCGATTAAAAAGCCATCTTTTTTCTTCAGTACTTTTTATAACTATATCTTTAAGCATTGATTCAGAATAAATTATATCCCTATCCAGCTTAGAGAGATTTATTTCTATTGCAGAAATACCGCTTTTTTTTAATCTTTTGTAGCTTATACTCGTCAACCCTATGAGTTACATAAACTTCCACGATAAGCGGCGTACCGTTTTTATATAAAATAATATCTGGTACAAAGTCATTTAACTTACTCTCTAGTGCTACACCGTCAAATTGAATTTCACTAGGAGACATAACAAGCGTACTCTCTGGAAGTCCATCCCTGCCATATCGAACCCCTGTAGCTATTTCAGGTATGACCATTCTCTTTTCTTTTTCTAAAATCTCTTTTACTGCTAAGTGTAGTGAGGATTCCAAAGCATAATTACATTCATTTTTTGTATAGTGAGCGAAATAATGTTTCTTTACACTTCCCTTTTTTGCTACCAAAGCAGACTTACAAGAAGGGCATATACAATCACATTTGATTCCTTTTTCTGCTCTAGAAATATGAATTAATTCCCCTTCCTTTAGTCCGTAAGGTATTCCATGAACCATTTAAAAACACTCATTTCCCTTTATTTGAATGGAAACACAATCTAACTTTTGTTTCTTTCTGGAACCCGAATTATACCGATGGATGCTTGATTTTTTCATAGTAATACAAATATGGTGAATAATACAGCAACTAAAATCCGATAATAAGCGAATACGGTTAGCCCGATTTTTTGAATTAATCGCAAGAAAACAAGGGCTACAATCATTGCCACGATAAAAGCAGTGATAAAACCGATGGCAAATAACGAGAAATCACTTGCATGAAGCGAATGAAGACTACTCACAAAATCAAGCCCTGTTGCTCCGACCATTACTGGAAGAGCGACTAAAAATGAAAACTCTGCAGAAGCTTTATGATTTGCGCCGACTAATAATCCTCCTGAGATGGTCGAACCAGAACGAGAAAAACCAGGAAGAAGGGCTAAGCATTGGAATAAACCAATTTTAAACGCTTGTCTGTATGATAAGTCGTCCACTGTTTCTGCTGTGATGGTTGTTTTTTTCTTCTCTGCAAAAATCATGAGAATAGCGCCTAAGATAAGCGTAATAACTACAATATAATCTGCAAATAAATATTTTTTTATGGCATGGTGCAAAAGTACCCCTGCGATTCCAGCCGGAATGATACCTAATATTATATGGATGATGTCTAACTTCTTTTCAGGTTTTCCAATTGTTTTGAAGTTGAATAAGGAAAGGTATCTTTTCCAGAATAGAAAGAGTATCGCTAACATGCTTCCAAGTTGGATGATAATTTCAAAAGTTTTTGCTTTATCTCCTTCAAATCCAAGTAAATGCCCGACAAGTATCATGTGCCCAGTTGATGAAACTGGTAGATATTCAGTTAACCCTTCGACAATACCTAAAATAAATGCAATAAGATGTTCGCTCATAATATCCTTCTTTCTTTTTTAGGGATCAATGATCCTTTTTCGTTTTTGGTAGATGTGTAACCATGTCTTCTATGATTACTAATAAGATAAGGCCTGTGCCTGCTGTTGCTAAATCGAATCACTATATTTGGCAATCTGGGGTAGGGAGTCATCATAGATGCTCTGAATAATACCGCCACAAGCCAATTGTTTTATAACATGTTTTTTCCCTAACAGGTAGCTTGGATGATGTTTCGAATTAATTTATAGTTCATAACCTTTCTCCATTTCCAATATTCTTTAATCGACGTCCCTATATCGTCTAATAATAGATCAGCTAAATGAATTTACATCTCTAATTTTCTTGTTAACTACAATTCATCAATTCTTACACAAGATATACTTCGGTTGGATAGTTCTTTAAAAACGTTTTTTAATGCATTGATGGTGTTCATTGGTGCAGATTTATCAGCCCCTATTGTTTCTCCACAATCATGTAAAAGAATAACATCCCCTTTTTTTATATTCCGTAACAGTCTTTTTTCTATTTTTTCACTGCCTCCCTTATCGCTCCAGTCTTCCGCCATAACTGACCAATGGATAATCTTATACTGTTTCATTAGCAGCAAATCCCATAAATTTAATAACCCCCATGGCGGACGATAATAGACCGGACGCTCTCCAGTAATTTTTTCAATAATGGTTGCACTTTTTCTTAAATGACGATGAATAGTCCAGGGACTCATTACCCAGTTGGATTTATGCACGTAATTGTGTAATCCAATTAAATGTCCTTCAGCGTGAATTCTTCCAATAAGCTCCGGACACTTTTCCGCTTTAGAACCAACGACAAAAAACGTCGCTTTAATATTATGCTGTTTTAACAAATCCAATAACATAGGCGTATAAATAGGATTTGGTCCATCATCAAAAGTAAACGCTAATTTTTCAGTATTCTCTTTCCTTTTTAGTACCCCAATACCTGCACCGGCAGTAAGAAGGAATGGTATCAACCAATAAAATGATAGGAATACCAACAATAGTAATAAAATCTTAGTCATTTCCTGGTTTTCTCCTTTTGTCCCTCGTTGTCCTAATTTGTATCATTATAGAGAAATTTTAAGCACTTAATCTATCTTTTTTCGTAAAGCTATACTTAGAATGGAGGACAAAATGATAAGTCCACCCCCAACAATAAAAGGAATTAAACTTCCATGACGCACCCCTGCAAAAAGGGTGCTCACTGATATCGTATAAGGCAATATACCTAAAGCAGTTGTCCATATAAATGCCCTTTTGTTTGCTCTCAATATTCCTGCACCATAATTGATAAAATGATAAGGCACCAATGGGACAAAACGGATAATCAACAGCCCTAAATCACCATTTTTTTGTAACCAACGATCGATTTTTTCCAAATAAGGCTTTACCAATGGCTCAATGATTGGACGCGCGATCCAATTGGAGAGATAATACGCAACAATGGCTCCTAAAATCCCACCGATCCAAGAATAGATTCCTCCTGCAACTGGTCCATATATTTCGATCATAAACAGAGAGACAAATTCCCCTGGTACAGGTATGACATTTACGAATGTTTGAATGATAATACCTATAACAATCCCTAATAAACCTAGATGGTGGATCGATTCAAGCCATACTTTTGCAGTACCTGTATGAAGACAATACAAATAAAATCCTGTAAAAAGTAAGAAGAATATCAAACTTCCAATGGATAGAGAACGAGCTGCCAGTGGCTTTTTTTCCATGTATGGTTCTGATAAGATATTTCCCATAATCCACTCCTTTTCTTGACTTATCAACCAAACGTATACATTAAGTCAATCAAACGGTTATAGCCCTGTTTCGTATTCAGAATTACTTCAACCGATGCAAACGCCGATTCTTTTGGATGAAACTGTTTAGAGTTTTCCCTCATCTGTTGAAGTAGTTTTTTATTGTTCAATAAATTAGAAATATGCTTCATCAAATCTTGACTGGTTTCGGCTTGTACAGCCACTCCTAAACAGACTAAAAATTTCGCGTTATCCTGTTCTTGACCAGGGATAGGCTTATAAAGCAGCATCGGCAATTCCATGGCAATTGCTTCAAAGGTGGTAACCCCTCCTGGCTTTGTAATCATAAGATCGGATATGACCATCAATTCATGGACGTAATCAATATAACCAGTAAGATAGATACGATGTTTGGAACCTTTTAGCTTTTCCTTCAATTCCAAACGGAGTTTTTCATTATGTCCACAAATAATAATCAATTGGATTGGCTCTGGTAATGCATCAATCTCCTGAATGGTAGAATTTCCATCCCCAATCATACCACATCCGCCCCCCATCACTAATAAGGTTGGCAAATGAGGATCTAAACCGTACTTCTTAAGAATTTCCTCTCGTTGAAAGGTTTGAGAAAATTGCTGACGAATAGGGATCCCAGTTACTGCAATCCGATTTTCTTCCACATCTAAACTTTTTAAAGAATCACGGACAACACCTGAGCCTACGATATATTGATCTGTGAAAGGATAGATCCAGCAGCTATGGTCAGTATGGTCTGTAATTGTTGTTACCGTAGGGATATCCGTTAAACCATATGATTTTAATTTTGACATGACAGCAGCAGCCAATGGGAACGTACTCACTACAACTGTTGGCTGTATTTCTTCAATCAACTTAAGCATCCTTCCGACTCCAGTAGACAAAATGGTTTTCATCAAATTCGATAATTTGTTCACTTGTCTTGTTTTTTGATAGATATACCCATACAACTGCGGGAATTTTTTCACTCCCTGGAGGTATAGGAAACGACTAAACTGATTGGTTAAAGGATGAACCCATCCCATAAAGTCAAAAATCACAGGCTCTAATGTTGGATATCTAATTTCTATTGCATCGCAAAGAGCTTGAGCTACTTGAATATGACCATCTCCATAATTCCCGGTAAGAATTAAAACTTTCTCTTTATTTAATACGTTCATTTCTCTCCACTCCCCTTAATGTAGTATTTTATAATTAGGCTCGTGCCTCCGGCATTACCAGCGGGTCATTTAAACAATCCTGGCTATACGGAAAAAGACTTCTTAGCAACAGGTTTAACGTTTCGTTTCGGTACTAACAACCAACCATGTACAACGTCTACTATTTTAAATAAGCATTCAACCAATAAAATGGCAGCGAACACATCCATAAGCACATGTTGTTTTATAAACAAGGTGGCAAGGATGATGGAGATTGAGAAACATCTAATTCCCCACTGGATCCACCATTTTTTCCGCGAACAATTCCGGATGGTGCGTATCATTAAATAACTGCTCATCACATGAATACTTGGAAAGCAATTGTAAGGTTGATCAATTTTATAAACGTACTGTAATATTTGCGACAGGAAATCATCACCTATTATCTCAGGGCGTACAGGACCTACTGTTTGATAAAAATAATAAATGGTAAATCATGCTAATAATCCCCGATCAAAAACAAGAATCGTTTTAAATGCAAATGTAGAATCTTTAAAACCAAAGTAAACTAACGTTATGGTTAAATAACCAACCCATGCAACATAAGGAATCACAAACCATTTCACAACAGGAATGGCATTATCTAAACTTGTAATAGGCGTATGAACTCCGCGAGCGGGTGTATTTAAGTATGGATAAACCAACATCATTGCTGGAATGCTCAACAAAAAACAAAGCATGGCGACTATTTTCCATTTTTTATTCATCTTCGATTTCCTCCTGGTGTGTCTGTATGTATGTTACAAAAAACTTCTTAAGGAAACATACCATTCTTTCTTAAGATTTTCTTAATAGTAAAGGCAAATCTTAAGAAAAACTTCAGAATTTCTATTGTCTTTTCTTAAGAGGAATAAAGTACACTTTAGGCATTAGAAAGGAGAGGTTTAGATGCAAGAAACCATTCTAATTATTGATGATGAAAAGGAAATACGTGATTTAATCGGGATTTATCTAACAAATGAGGGATATAACGTACTGAAAGCAGCCGACGGATTGGAGGGCTTAGAATACCTGGAAGTATACTGACCACCACAACAACTAACCAATAAATCCATGCTACATACCAATGCATCGAGAATTGCAACACCAATGAGGCTACTAAGACAATCGCTGTAAAAGCTACTGCAAGTATAGGATTCATATGATTCACTAGATAGTCAGAGAATGCCTCGCCCATTCCAGTAGTCAGTACCTTAGTAATCCAGAAAAGAGCAGTGATTTCTGGAACCTTATTCATCATCTGTCGAATTTTCTTACCATTGTCCTGAATTTGTTCATAATGCTCCATCGATAAGTTTCACTCTCCTTTTGAATGAATAGGTAGTTATTTAGTCATACATGTATGCTAAATTGTTCAAGAAAACAAAAATTTTATAAAGACAGCCCTTTAACTATACTCCATTAGTATTAAAAAATTCTGAAGATACATTAAAATTCACATTAAAATTAAATAAGAAACAAGGTTTTCATCCATATTGGAGTTAGCATAGTTCAGTTCTAGGAACACATTTGAGCGGAGTCAGTTCAAGTATTTACTGAGTTGCAGAGTTAGTGATTTGTCGGATTTTCTATTTAAATTTATATATACCAAAAAAACAACAAAAAATAGCTTGGAAAATACCCCAAGCTATTTTCATACTAAATTGGAACGACATTTAGTTTCTTTTTATTCCGCCTGGTATAGATAGATCTTCCATACCGACTGTGAATCAGTAAAATCCTTTAAAAATTTGAGATGGTTTGCCTGTGCATTGACAATCGGAACAGATGAAAAAATATACTGTCCCCCTAGTTCTTCGAATGCTTTTGTATTGATATCCAAATGATAAATCTTTTTCTTAGAATTCTTTCGAAACTCATAGTGTTTACCTAATTCGGCTACAAATACGTAAACCCGATTTCCCCAATGGTCATAATAGTCTTTCAGAACAGGACTTTTATCTAATTCCTTTGCGATGATAGCTCGAAATTGATACTTATAGGAAAGCGGATAGAAATTCGTATATGTATCTACTGTATAGAAACCATTATATTGGGCTATGGCTGGATGAAGCCCTATACTCGCCACACGATAGGACTGCTGCGGCTTCCCGATATAATTCTTAATCTCTTGAAATAGGTGCTCCGAATAAAATTGCCGAAAGGACGGCTCGTCACTGTAATGAATTTCTTCATTGGAATAGCCAAGGATACAGAGCTGTAATACAAGACAAACCGCAACTACCTTCTTCCACCTTGTTCCTAACCGCCACAAAATCGACAATGCAATCGCAAAGCTGACATAAATAACAAGCGGCTGCAAAAAGTGAAATCGCGAAAAATTAAATGTATTTAAAAATGAAATTTTATCCTTTATTGGCTGCCATCCCTTATAAAACCAACACGCGTACCAAATGGATAACATCACATTTAAAATAGATAGGAATACAAATCTTTTTTCCTGCCTCTTCCCCCAGCTGTTTTTGATTGCGATAATCACTAATACCACGAAAGATACAGGAAGAATAACAACCGTATGGAGTGTCATCACATGGGTATGACCATATGCGTAATTTTTAAAAGCTAGCCGCATCGTTTGCCATACGTTCAACGTGGACTCCAGAAATTCATTCCGGCTCATGGGTTCCCCGCCCGCAATAAGAGAATAGACGAGCCGATACTCTGTACCAAGAAAGATTGCTGTCATGAACGTAATACTCCCAAAGAATTTCCAGTTCCATTTTTGGATTGTTATCACATCATATAACCAAAGAACCCCCATCGCTGCTAGAAAGAAAAAGAAACCGAGAACAAAGCTTGAATAGAATGGAAGAAGAGCAAGTACAGTCCACTCTCTCCATGTATCACTCTTCTTGCGAATATTTAAAAATGCCCACAGTGCAAGCGGATGCCCGAGTGTACTTAGCATTCCCGACGGCCAAAATGGTGTTAACGCAAACGCTACCGACACACCCACCCGAATGAGATACATGCCACGTTCCTTCACAACGTATGTTTTCAGCAGCATGTACATCCCTATAAACGCAACAATTCGTGTTATTGCTTGACTGATTGCATACGCAATCATAGTCGGAAACAGCGCATGTAGCCAAACAATCCCACTGAATTGAGAGTCAAATGCATTTCTCGGCAGACCATTTATAATTTGGGGAATAGCCGCATTCACAGAACCAAACAACTGTCTGCTGTCAATTAATACCTCATACCAAGCAATATTGGAATCCGTATTGTCATGAACACGTATATGGGCATCTTCTCCCAAAATAAACAAAGGGGATACATACAGAAGAATGAAAAAAAACGCAACAATAATAGCTATATGTTCTTTATCTTGTATAGCCTTCAAACGAACCATATCAAATACACCAACCTTACCAAACAGGATGAGACCCTTTTTTAAACAAACCCTTCATGCAAAACTTTCTTTTTTGTCATAATCGATTGTATTGTACGTTACCTTTATGAGAATCAGATGAAAAATATTTTCATTTGATTCTCATTCTTTTTTTTTATGCTATATGAGTCCATTCTAATGCTCCGACAACACGTTTAAAGCAGGTCAGTTCAAATGTTCACTAAGTTACAGAGTTAGTGATATGTGGAGTTTTCGAGTTGGATTCATAGAGTTCATACAGAACATATCGGTAGGAGGGCGTATAATGGTAAAGTACTCTATTGTAATTCCTGTTTATAATGAGGAATTAGTAGTAAAAGAAACCTATAAACGCTTGAAAAATGTGATGGATCAGACAGATGGTGCATATGAATTACTGTTTGTCAATGACGGAAGCCGTGACCGAACACTGGATATTTTAAAAGAGATTGCGTTGAAGGATGTAACTGTGAAATATTTAGGTTTTTCTCGGAACTTCGGCCATCAAATCGCAGTCACCGCAGGAATGGATTATGCACAGGGTGATGCTATTGTCATCATTGATGCAGACCTCCAAGATCCGCCAGAACTTATTTTAGATATGATTAGAAAGTGGCAAGAAGGCTTCGATGTCGTATATGCAAAACGGACAAAACGTAAGGGAGAGACTTTCTTTAAAAAGCAAACAGCACGTCTCTTTTATCGGGTGCTACAAGCCTCAACAGACATAGATATCCCGCTCGACACAGGTGACTTCCGTTTAATCGATCGCCGGGTATGCGACCAACTTTCCTCAATGAAGGAGAGAAACCGCTTTGTAAGGGGCCTCGTCAGCTGGGTGGGCTTTAAACAAACGGCGATTGAATATGAACGTGATGAACGTTTCGCAGGAGAAACCAAATACCCACTGAAGAAAATGCTGAAGTTCTCCATGGATGGGATTACATCTTTTTCATATAAACCACTGAAAATAGCTAGTTTACTAGGGATGCTACTCTCCATTTTTAGTATAGGCTGGATTCTAGTTGTTTTGTATTTAAAATTATTCACTGATTCCACGATCACCGGTTGGTCTTCACTCATTATGACGACGCTATTCTTTAATGGTATTATTCTGATGATGTTAGGAATAATAGGAGAATATATTGGAAGAATCTATGACGAGGTGAAAAACCGTCCATTGTATATTGTACAAGAGGCATATCGTATGAATGAGGAGCAAAACCTGTCATTACGATACGTAAAATTAAGAAAAACCGAGCATAGGTAACTCCATGCTCGGTTTTCTACTCCCATAAAAGACTTGTAATTACATACTGCTCTCCTTTTCTTTTAATCTTTATATTTATTCTTCTTTATATTATAAGTCAGAAGAGGTTTATTATAAATTTTAACTTTAAAGGAATGTTTTTCAATATTTTGAGGATATTGAGGCCCTATGTTTCTAACAAATCATAGTTGTACTAGAATCTCCTAGAGGATTTTTTCAATATTTGTCGTATATTTACTTGTCTCTATATTATTTTAGAGGAGAGTGAGAATGAGTAGCATGAAACAGGTTCTGGTGGTTCCTTGTCTCGTTACAGTTATCTCATTCATTATTTTTGTCGTACTGGAAAGCTTACTTCCTAATTGGATTTTTGCTCCAGTATCTCTTTGGTTGATATGGATTCTAGAGTCGACATTAACAAATATTGTACGGGTTAGATTTACTAAGTCATCATTACTTTCCCATGATAGAGAATAAGTGATCACAGTCTCACGTTTGGTATAGCCTGTTGTATATAAAGGGTGTGGAGTAGAATAATAGTTGAAGAGATACCCCATAGCGGATATCTCTTTTTTGTTGTCCAAAAAGGTATACCTTTTGGAACACCTGAACATTCTATAAAACTAGATACTCCGTATAGTTCCTAAAGGTACAAAATCTATTTTAAGAACATCCCAACAAACATACCTACCTTTAGGAACTTTTTTGCTATAATACTGGTATGAAAAGGATAGAAAGTTACAGCTTAAATTAAAATTAGATCCTAAAATATCTAAACTGACTTATAAAGTACAATATTTTCCTTAAAAATAAATATACATTATGTGATTAATTGGTTTAAATTTAGGGAGGGATCATATGTGAAAAAGATATTTACGCTCCCGTTTTTTTTCACCAGAGCCCCTTATTCTAACGTGTTTTTTCTCTGTCTAGATCCGATTATGGTCGGCTTTCCAATTCTTAATAGCCTTTTTAATGTCAGCCGGCTTTAACCCTTCGGCAGCGGCTTTTTTACACAAATCTACAAACTCACTGTCTTCAGCAAAGCGCAACGCGACAATTTGTCCCATAGTAAGCGCGGGGTCGGGTAATTTTCCTGTCAGCACATAATAACGAAGGCTTTCCTCCGCTCTAATTGCACGGTCCTGCGCTTTTAAAGCATACATTCTTACAAGCGCTGTTACTATAATGATAATAATCATAATAAACACAAGAATTACAGCTTGGAGAATATTCGTTCCCTTATTAATAGCGCGGACCATATTTGTGACTGCAGCTATCAACGTTCCTAAAACTAAAAGTGACAGTACATAATGATACAGAGGGTGCATACGAGTATGATTCTTATAATCTTGAGATTTCATTTGCTTCTCCTCCCATTCTCTATCTATCTTATTTACTCCCATTTAAATGTATAACTTGCGACGATAAACGCACCAATGAGCCATCCGCCTAAAATCAGCGCTTCAGATCCTAAACTCATAAACGATGCGCCGACATTCATCGTTTCACGTAATGCATGGCTTAGGTGAGCAATAGGCAAAATGTGTACGATAGGCTGCAGGAATTCGGGCATATTTTTGATCGGGAAAAACACACCTCCCAAGAATAGCATCGGAAAGGATAAAAATCCTGCAATTGGCGAAGCGCTTTCCGGCGTTTTCGCAATGCCTGCAATAATAAATCCAATCGCCATAAATGCCAACGTCCCTAAAATAACAAAGCTAATCAGGGTAAACCATGATCCTCTTACTTCAACTCCAAAAATTAAACGTGCCACGCCAAGTACAATGAGAGCCTGCAAACCATTTAGCATGAGCCTTGCTGAAATTTGTGCCGCAATGAAGGTCGATGCTTTTAATGTCGTTCCTTGCATTCTTCTTAGGATCCCGCGCTCTCGCCATGCGGCTATTTGCCCGGCAACACCGTTCATATTGTTGCTCATAATCATCATGGCAACTATACCTGGGACTAAAAAGTCAATATATTTTAAATTTAACGTTTTGATTCCCTTTGCAGCCGTCACAACAACGGGAGTGTAATCAACCTTCTCTTTACTAATACCGTCCACGACATTATTCACAAGCTGAAGACCAACTTGGGAAACAGCGAAATTCGTTTCATTATAATAGACTGGGATAGAGAACGGTTTTGAGCTTGCTGATAAGTTTGAAAGACTGTCACCATATCCTTTAGGTATGACAACGACAAGCTGAACATCTCCTTTTCTCAACTGTTCAAACGCTTTATCCTTACTGTCTTCTTTTTGCAGATCAATCGCTCCGCTCTTTTTTACAACAGATAGAAACTCTTTCGATTGTACGGATTGGTCTTGATCCACTATGCCGATGGATACAGACATTCCATTGCCATTTCCTAAAAAGGAACCAAGCATAACCATGAGGAAGATAGGAAACGCCAATGTCCAAAATAAAACCTGGCGATTGCGAAGAAAAATGCGCAGCTGTGTTAAAGTTAATTGCCAATATGCTTTCATCCTTCTCTTAAGCTCCTTCCGGTCATATGTATGAACACATCTTCAAGTGTCGCTGTTCGCGTTTGCAAATCCATCAATTGAAGCTGTTTTTCGGAAGCTAAGGTAATCAAACTCGTTAATGTGGTTTGCAGATCATCTGTATAAAGAACATTTACATCTTTATGATTCCCTACCTGCTTTACGCCTGCTATATCAAGTAAATTCACATCACTTGCTTCAGTCTGGAAACGGAACTGTACGGCACTATCAGACTGAAGATTTTTAACAAGCTCCGAGGGAGTGTCTAAAGCGATAAGCTGTCCTTGATCCATAATGGCAATTCGATCACATAATACATGTGCTTCATCCATATAATGGGTGGTCAGCATAATCGTCTTCCCTTTTTCCTTTAACCGAAGGATAATATCCCATAGCGTTCTCCTTGCTTGCGGATCAAGTCCTGTTGTCGGTTCATCTAGGAATATAATGAATGGATCGTGCACAAGGGCTAAGGCAATCGCAAGCCTCTGTTTTTGTCCACCGGATAAGCCCTTTATTCGATCTTTCCTTTTATCCGTCAGCAACATATCATCAATCAAGGAAGGAATGGAAACATGCTTTGGATAAAAGCTTGCATAAAGGTGCAGGATTTCCTCTACGGTAAGCAGTTCAAATAATGTAGTAGATTGTAATTGAACACCAATTACTTCCTTCACCTTATTTAAATCATTGATAATATCATACTGGGCAATCTTTGCCGTTCCTTGATCCGGCTTTCGAAGCCCCACTAACATTTCTAATGTTGTCGTTTTACCAGCACCATTAGGACCGAGAAGACCAAATACCTCGCCCTTATTCACCTCAAATTCTATTCCTTTAACCGCCTTAAATTCCCCATAGTTTTTTACTAGATTTTGCACTTTAATGATTGCCTCACGAGAACTCATCTCTCACACTCCAAATTCTTAATTGTCTTTTGTGAAAAAACCTTTAAGTTTAATTGGCCAAAATTTTTTAAAATGGTTTAACCATTCACATGCACAATCCATTGATTCCTCACGAAGACAATAATAACGATTTCTCCCAACCCTCCGTTGTGAAACAACGCCTGCCTTCTCCAATACTTTCAAGTGCTTAGAAATAGCGGGCAGTGACATATCAAAAGGCGCCGCCAATTCCGTAACGCTCCTTTCCCCTTGTGATAAAATTTCAAGGATGCTTCTTCTCGTGGGGTCAGACAGTACTGAAAACACATCATTTAGATTTTCATCATTATACTTAACCATATGGTTAAGTATAATGAACAGAGGGAGTTAGTGTCAACAAATTGCAATAAGCTTATGCTGTCGTTTTTCCATTGCATCTGATTTTGATAATTTAATCCCAGCTTTCTCCGACAAATCAACTATATATGAGTGAATGATAATTTCGACATGTCCATGTGCTATGCTTATAACTTTTGACACCTAAAAATGAAAAATCCCTTCAGATTACTGAAGGGATTTCATGTTCACATAATCATTGTTCTCGGCAGTACAAGTAACACATTTCTAGTTTTTAATGAATTTTATTTTGCTGATAATTGAGCATATAATGCTTCAAAAATTAGACTACCTCTTTCTAATGCTGTCATATCGTCAGGGCTTGCTAACCGAATTCCATCACAGATAAAATCAAGTCCTGGTGCAACTGGCTCTAAAAATACTTCTTGTACCGTATCCGCTTCATCTACAATGAGAGCAATTTGTTCCAGTATTGGGTCTTTGACTTTAAACTCTCGCAACATTGTATGGAATGTGCAATGACCCTTTCGATGAGAAAGACGAACACCAGGAATATCAAATGGTTCTGCTCCCTCTGGGAATGGCTTTTGACCTACTGGAATAAATAAAAATTCTGCTTCGGAATCAATCCATTTTCTGATAAGCCATGCGCAAGCCATTCTATCTACTCCAACGTTTTCCCAAGTAACCCACTTCATTCATGGATCCCTCCTCTGGCAATTTGTAATTCTTCCAATACACGTTTTCCTAGGGTAGATTGAAAATAATCTTTTACTCTCACCTGCTGATATTTTTTAGAAAGAGAAACAAGGTCTACTTCTTCTTTTTTTAATTCCTCTAGAATTTCCTCGTACTCCTTATCTACTTGGGATAAAAATTCTTTTATAATAGATTCCTCATTTATTCCCAAGACAAGATGTGACTCCCATAGAGAGGATTCCCCGCCCAGTTCTTGAATTTCAACAGTTAACCATTGAAGTTGTTCCTTTGTTTTTGGATGGGATGGAAGGCACCAGACAGAATCATGAAGAAGAACGGCACCGAGTTTCTTCAGCTTTCTCCATACGTAAACACGTATTTTACTTGGATTGCGTGGAATCTTATACACCAAATGCAACCATTCCTGCATGAATCCATCTCCTAACTTTTAGTGCATCATTGGGTACACAATTAATCCAATGATAGCTGCTACAAGAATAATAATTGGTTCTGAAACCTTCTTACTTTTCCATAGAATCCCTAACGTGATAAGGGCTAATAAAGCCGTAGGAATGTCAATGATAGACCTCTTACCTAATACAATCACCGCACCGCTAATTGCTCCCGTTGCAGCAGCCGTGACACCATTCACAAAGGCATTAATTCCAGGGATTTTTCCGTATTTTTTAAAGAAAGGTGCCGGAAGAATTGTTAGAAAATAGCACGGAAGAAAGGTAGCCAAAGCCGCAACCGTTGCTCCTGAAAATCCAGCTACTAAGTACCCGATGAACCCAGTTGTAATAACAACAGGACCCGGTGTAATCATTGCCACAGCGACCGCATCAAGGAACTGTTGAGCATCCAACCAACCGAGTTCTTTAACTACACCCCCATATAGAAAAGGGACAATAGCAAGGCCGCTACCAAAAACAAATGCTCCTGCCTTTGTAAAGAAGGTGAATATGTTCCATAGAACACCTGTATTTGAAGGTATTACGGCTCCTAGCAGTACAGTAAGCGAAAACGGTTCAAGAATACTTAATTTTGTTTTTTTCCATAATCCCTTTGGGGGCGATTTTACTAACCAATATACAATACCGGCTCCTAAAAATAATAAAACGTTTTCTGTCTCAGTAATAACTGTTATGGCACCGGCAGCTAAGAATATAAGCCAAAGCAACCAATCTTTTCCGATTGTTTTGGTAGTTAATTTGTAAGCACTAAAAGCAATAATTCCAATTACACTGGCACCTACTGAATAAAAAACAGCCTGCATCCAAGTTAAACCACCGAATTCTACATATGCCCATCCTAAAGTAATAACCATTGCAAATGAAGGGATAACAAATGCAATCGCTACTAATGTCGCTCCGAGTAGTCGATAGTGGACATACCCTAAATAGATAGCTAATTGTGCGGCTAAAGGACCAGGAGCAAGCTGTGAAAGAGCAAGACCATCTTTATAGTCTTCTTCTGAAATCCAACCTCGTTTCTCCACTAGGTCTCGATACATATAACCTGTTAAGGCGACAGGTCCTCCAAAACCAACAGTACCCAACTTTAAAAAGTATACAATCATTTGCCAAAGTGAGTAAGTTGCAGTTTGAGCTTCATTTTTTAACTTTGATTTTGAAAAATCACTCATTCCTTCCCCTCCTAAAAGTAATACTGGTTACATATATACATTGTATGTCGTAATAGGAAATATGAGAAGGTTTTTTTGTAACACTGGTTACATTTTATGTTTGTTAATTGAATAAAATATAATGAATACTGGAGTCATTGGATTTAGGAGACTACAAAAAACCCTTCAGTTAAACTACCTGAAGGGTTGTTGAGTTTACACAATTTATGTTCTTGGAAGTATAAGTAATGTGCTTCTAGTTTTTATTGAATTTGTATTTTCAATAGCTTCTCGTAGTCCCTTTGCCAGTTTTATTGCATCATCATTTGCCCAAAAATGTAAGAAAAATAGGCGTGGTTGTTCATACAACATATGGTTATGCAATGCTGTTACTTGAATATTATGTTTCCTTAAAGTACGTATAACAGAATTAACTTCTTTTGCCGTTAATACAAAATCTCCTGTAATGGCGGCTTTCCCCTTGTCAGTTGGTTGGAAGTTAATTGCTGTTGCAATTCCCATAGAAGAGGGGATAATCATGCCTTGATCAGTGATATCTTCAACACGTGGAAAACTTATTTTATAGATGCCGTTACTGACAGTTCCTTTTTTACCAAAAATATTGTCCAACTGTTCTTTTTCTAATTCGAATTTTCCAATTGAAGGAGCTGGACTGTCTTTTAATGGAGTATTTGACTTGATTAAAGCGGAATGAAGAGTTTTTGCTAAACCAACTATTTCTCCATGCCCTTGTATATGCATATACATAATACGGGGTGACTCGCCTAGTAGGTGATTATGCAAAGCAGTCACTTCTATTCCGTTGTTTATCAATTCGTTCATTACCGGATTAACCTCATCTTCAGTAAGAACAAGATCACCCATTACCATTCCCCCATCGTGTACTTCTTTAAATGCAAGCCAAGACCCAAGTGCAAAAGAAGGATGTAAGAGGGTATCATTCACTTTAACTTCTAGGTCTGTTCTTGGGAGGCTAATGTAATAAACGTTCCCATTTTTTATTTCTCCACCTTTTCCAATTACTTTTTCAATCGCTTGCCAATTACTTTGTTGAGAGACATGAGCCATAGTAGGTATTTGGGGATTTGTTTTCATTTCAATTCTCGAATTATTGTTTAACAGAATGTTTCCCACAATAATTAATACTGAAGCTAGAAATAAGCCTATCATGATTTTATTTTTATGAAACATCGTAAAACCGCCTCTGTTTATAGAATTATTTACTTATTTTTACAAAAAATCCTAAAGTTATTCTTTTTTAAAAGGGGGTCCCGACGTCAAAGTACAGACTTTATAGGCTAATACAGTTTCTAGAAAAAAATGCCTTGCTGTTCCTACGCTAAGAAACGAAAACAGCCCCAAACGTTCGAGGCTATCTTATTAATATAAGATTCGTTCCAGGAATTCAATACATCTAGTATTTTATAAAAAATCCCTTCAGATCATTTACTGAAGGGATTTTTTGCTGTTATTGGAGGTTCCTTATTCAATCATTATGGTTACGTTGTACTAATGGGAATTAAGTTTTGATGGATGAAATGATGTTCTAAATTTAAAGAATAGAAATATAGCCCGAATTAACAGATCTATGGCAATAGATAACCAAACACCTGCTATTCCCATTCCTAATTGAATGCCTAAAACATATACACCTATCACACGAATGACCCACATACCAATAGCGGTACTGTACATGGGACTTTTCGTATCCCCTGCTCTCTGTAAGGCCCCAGCTAGGACTAAACTTACAGCTAAGGCCGGCAGGGCAAACTCATCAATTCGTAACGCTGTCACTACCATATCAATAGCATGCATGTTTGTCTGTGGTAAACCATGAAGCAAACCAAGGAGAAAGGAAGAACAATAGAATCCCAATGATAACTTGAGTTTCTTCTATCAGAACACACCCTTATAAGTGTCTATCATATTTCTTTTCCTTGATTGTGCCATTAAGAAGAAACGATGCGTTATAAGATTTGGATGAATACTCTATACATATCAGGTAGACATAATCCCTCATTATCGGAATTCAATGTATTTAGGATACTATCAAAAGCCCTCCAGTTAGGCTGATATGCCCCCCTTAAGATAGACATAGATAAAACCCCCGGGTAGTCTTTGCATCTAAACTAGTAGCGTAAGCTACACTATATGAAAGCGACATCTTGTCGCACCATAAGATGTCTTATGGGCAGTGTGTCCTTTTTTATTTTGTTGCGTATATGTTTCGACATGTGAATGGCAGGATTTGACGAAGGATTAACTAACGAAGTGTGAACGCTTTTTGTTATGATAGTAACTGGGTTGGATGGCGCGTGTGGCTGTCAAAGGTATACAGCGTAGGTGGGGCTGGTACCAGGGGAAACAGGACTTATAGGGGGCCGTTTTATTTTGTAAATAGATTATCTTAGAAAGCTATCCAGGATTATGGACGGGCTTTTTTGTTTTAAAAGGGAGAACTTAGCTGTTGCTACGGTAAACAACAAAAAACAGTCCTTTAGGGCTGTCAGTTGACGTAACATACGACTGTAGCTTTTGAATAAAGTTTGATAAAAAGTGTGTGATAAACGTTAATTTAACGCCATATCACAATTTCGCTTTTTGAAAAAAGATTGATCAAAATGGATTCTTGTCTTTTTGAATGAACATTCCGTTTTATAAAAAGTTTGATTAAAACTCACTTAGAGTTCTTTAATCGAAAAGGGGGAAAACGGTACATCTTTTTTATAACGGTACGACTTTATTTCACATCCACAACGAAAGCGGAAGTTCAAATATGTATGTATATGTACTTTACTATGTTAGAAACTTACCTTCTCTATTTACTCAACTTATAGCAAACCCTATCTAAGAAGAAATGATAAATTCTTGTCTGAACGGTTACAACGATTCCAATAATTGATTGTTGCTCATTTTTTAGAAGTAAATTAAATTAAATTTATTTAATACCTAAGTCTATCAATAAGAATAGTTGTAACCTTTTATGCTAAACGGTAGAACAATCAGTAGCATCATTGGAAAATAACATCTAGAGGGGATATTTATTAAATGGTTATCAATGATTTTTTCATTAATCTTTGTATTTTTTCATTTTTTGTAAGCGCAGCTATAGTTATTCAAGTTTTTGCAACACCTAAAAGCTTGAAATCTAGCTATCTATTTGGTGGATGTTATGCCAGCATCGTTGCGGTTGTTTTGATGGCTTTCCCCGTTAGATATGATGAATTTATCTATGACCTTCGATATGTCCCTCTTATTCTGTCATTTACCTATTTGGGTTATAGAGCTGGATGGATGACGGCAATCGGTATTTGCATTGCTCGCATTTACATAGGTGATCATTGGATAGTAGGGGTAGTTATGTTAGGAGGAACGATTTTTCTATACACCTTACTTAAAAACTATATGAAAAACCTTCCTTCTATAAAAAGAGCTTTTCTTTATCTAGCTATCCATTTTGTTGTTTATAGTTTAATACTAGCAGTTTTTTCAGATGTAAGTGCTTATATATCTTTCCATATTGAATATTTCCTATTTGTTTTTGTTGGGCTTTTACTCGGCTTATTACTCATCGAAGCTCATAATAAACTGTACCGTTTGACGAATAGTTTATCCCACTTGAATCAAAAATTAACCGAATCAAAACAAGAATTAAAAGATACGGTGCGTGAACAACAAGGAGCTATTTTTAAATTTAAACGGGTGAATAAAAGTTTTATCCATACTATGTGTGATGGACAATTATATTATCAAAATGGGATTGACCCTGAACAAGTGGTAGGTAAAGATTTAGAAACCCTGGTTTCTTCACATTTAGTTCCACTACTATTGGAATATTATCAACGGGCATGGGAAGGACAACAGGTCACATTCGAACTACCATGGCCAAATGATAAAACCTTTATTTTCACCGTGCTTAGACCTGTTAAACGAGAAGGGATAGTCGTTGAAGTTATTGGTTCTGCTGTTGATATAACACAACGAAAAAAAATGGAAGAAGAACTAAAGACGACTAAAGAACGACTGGAATCATTCATCAATCATAACCTAGATGCTATTATTATATTTGATTTAAAAGGACATATTTTACAAGTCAATAAAGTTTATGAGGAAATATTGGGTTGGTCTATACAAGAAATCAAAGGACAAATATTACCATGTGTACCTGATTTTTTAATAGATCAAGCTTTCGAAACCATTTCAAAGATTATATCTGGAGAACCTATTATCACTAAGGGGGAAACAGTTAGACAACGAAAAGATGGAAGTCTTATCGATGTAAGTGTGACGCTTTCACCTATTTTAGATTCAAAGGGAAATGTGATTGCTTTATCAGCAATCTATAGAGACATTTCTAAAAGAAAACAGGCAGAAAAAGAACTCCATCAATTACATCAACAATTACGAGGAAGTGAGATGAAGTATCGTACGCTATTCGAGCAGGCAACTGATTCCATTTACTTAATAGAATTAAATCAGGATCGATTCCCAACTCGATTCCTCGAAGTAAACCCAATCGTATATGAAAGGTTAGAATATAGTAGAGAAGAAATCCTCTCAAGGTCACCTTTCGATATCAATCCTCAAGTTTCTGAAGTTATGTTAAGAATCGCAAAAGAGATCAGCAGAGGGAAACGTTGCTTTACGTTACAGAACGAATATGTTTTTAAAACAGGAAAGACAATGTATGTTGAGATTAGTATTCGTGTTTTTAATTTAGGTGAAAAAGAGGTTTTCCTGGCTATCTCTCGGGATATCACCGAACGGTTAAAAACGGAAGGATTATTACGGAAATCGGAAAAGCTTGCTGTCGTGGGGCAATTAGCTACAGCGACTGCTCATGAAATTCGAAATCCTTTAACGGCCATGAAAGGATTTATGCAATTACTAAAATCAATAGAAAATGAGAATATCCAGTTCTATGTAGATGTGATGTTATCAGAAGTCGATCGAATAGAGAGTATTACCAATGAATTTATAACCATAGCCAAGCCACAGGCAGTTAAGGTTCAACCTAATGATCTACGGGTGTTAATAGAACAGGTTACAATCATACTTCAACCTCAAGCAACGGTAAATAATGTACAAATCAGAACAAAGTTTAAATCTGACATTCCATTGATACCATGTGTAGGGAGCCAATTAAAACAAGTATTTATCAATATCTTAAAAAATGCCATTGAAGCAATGCCAATGGGAGGAGAAATATTAATTCAAATCGATAAACCTGATAATCATCCAGATCAAGTAAGCATTTGTTTTATTGATCAAGGGTGTGGGATTCCAAAAGAACGTATCCCATATCTCGGAGAGCCTTTTTATAGCATAAAAGAAGGAGGAATCGGATTGGGATTATTGATCTGTTATAAAATTGTTGAAACACATCATGGAAAAATTATTATTGAAAGTGAAGTAGATAAGGGAACAACGGTTGATGTCACTCTTCCTATTTATCCTCTTCAAGATCAAGGTGTTCATTCATTTTCTTATAAGGAACAATTATAGTTGATTATTAAAAAGCGCCTAAAATAATTTAGGCGTTTTTTTATGAATACTGTATACAAGTCCAGTTAACATAATCCCACATTATCGGAATTCAATAAAAACCCTTCTTATCACATTAGATTGAGGGCTTTTCTCGTTCACAGAATTTAGCTTATGAGCAGTGCATTCTTCTCTATTTTTTTACTCACATGTTTCGACTGGAGAATGATAGTATTTAACGAAGGATTCAAGTACTGGTCTAAAGTATTTATACATTTCTTACTAAGAATACCGGAGCTAACACAGAGACAATTAAACTCCAGATAAAAACAAGTAGAATTTACGCCACTTGTTTCACCTGTTTCTTCGCAATATTTTCTACTATCTCTAAAATAATCCAAATTCCGATAGTTGCACCGACGCATGCTCCGAAAAATCCACCTGCATGAAAGGCGAGTGCAATCAACCATGCAAAAGACATCAGCCTGTGTACCTGTCTTGTCCATTTGTTTTTAAACTTGCGGATGACATATCCATATCCCGCAAGAGTGAGGAGGATAAGACCAGCTGCAATTCCTGAAAGCTGATCGTGATCGCCAAGCTTTTTCGTATAGAGGAAGTACACACCGTGTGTGACTGTCAAAACTAAGGCAGTCCAACCTGCAAAATTATGTACTTTGAATAGAAACTTGGAAAACTTTTTAACGAACGGTAATGGCGATTTCATCTTCTTTTTGAAACGGAACCACCAAAAGGCGACCGTACCAAAGAAGATTGATACATTCCCAATCTGTGTGATCCAGTCTTTTAATCCACCACCTTCACCTTTATCTCTCATACCTTTCATTTGTTCTGGCGTCAGTTTCTGGCCGTTCTTTGCCGCTTCCTGCATTTTTTGCCTCAGGTCGTCCGGAATTTGCTTTCCTGTCATTGATTGATAGATGAGAATTGCAGCAGCAATGAGAACAATAAAAATAGCTGGTAAATACGTTTTCACTCTTTGACTCATGTTACAATTAGTCTCCTTTTTTGTTTGATACAATCGTTTGTTGATACATGGAGTTTTTCTTTCCAGACTTGTGAAATATCCAGCTCCCAAAGCCCAAACTTCAGGCTGCGCCTTCACAAGCGGCAGCCTTCTTTACGACCCAACTCTATGCTAGGAAAAAATCTGGATTTGTCCACTTTTTCCTTTAAACATTTTAATTGTTAAGTTCATACGATACGCCCCTCGTACAATCATTTTTCGATTCTTTATAGTTTCCCACAACGTAGTGCTACTATGCCATAGTACCATTAAAGAATAACATAAAAACATGTAAAAGGAATGGTCATGGATAGAGTATGGTATTTGAATTGCATTTCGATTATTAGCTGAGAAGTTGGTAAACTGGTTTACAAAGAAATATGATATGTACGGCTCTTGTGAACTACCCACCACTTATCCGCTACGCGTCTTGAAGTGGGGGCTTCGAAAGACAAACAACATCTTTCTCTTTTATTACTACTTCACTCACAAACCTAACGGTTCATGTCCATAGCCTTGAATTTGCGGCGTTCCTACCGCTATTTGGAAACTGATACACATTATGCAGACAACACGCTCATTTCCTTCAAAACATGAGTACCGTATTGCTTGAGGTTAAGTGCTGCATTATAATCTCTATCAGTTTTTGTACCACATTCGGTACATCTGTATATCCTTTCGGATAATGTAAGTGTATCTTTCTTATGTCCACAACAATTACAGATTTTACTAGATGCGAAATATGTATCAGCAACAATATAATATTTGCCTTTTCTTTCACATTTGTATTTGAGTATCGTGCGAAATAGCCCAAATCCGTTGTCATGTAACTTTTTCCCTAAACGTAAGCATTGTGCCAAGTTCCGTAAGTCAATATCTTCTACCACAACAGCCTGATAATCATTGGTTATCTGATTCGTCATCTTGTGGAGAGTATCTCTTCTTTTATTTTTTACCTTTGCCATGACCTTTTGGTATTTACGTACTTGTTTTTGATAATTCTTACTATATAGAATATTGCCGTTTTCATCTGTTTTCGCATGATTCTTCTTACGAGCAAGGAATTGATTCATACGCCGTTGACGGTTTTCAATGATCTTATGGTATCTTGTATAACTAGCAATCTGACCATTGCTATCTACATACAGTTGTTCCTGACTATAATCTAAACCTATTACATCATCAGGAGAAAATTCATCCCCCACCTACTCATTTGGGCTACGCCCTTCTCATTCCTTGAGGAAGGGGACTTCTTTTCAGAAAATCTGTTAAAAACAATGACAACCAAAATTCCCAATGCCATAAGGTGGTTTCTTTCCAAAAAGTGAGATATTTCGTATGTGTCTGATGAATCTCTTCATACAGTTTCCTTGATTGTTCTATCTTGTCTGTATTTACAATTGGATCATCTAGCATATGTATAGCACTTCCTAACATCCACCAAGTATAGGTTTCCTAAAAAAAGGAAAATATATCAAATAGCAACCTACATCCATCGAAAAGAGGACTCAAATGAGTCCTCTTTTTCCTTTCTTGCTATATACTTATTCACATCTAGTCAGTTCTTGCTCATATGGAATCCTTTAGCAGCCGCTACCCAAACTTTTTCAACATCATGAATTGTAGTTGCTTTTGCTGAAAAGTTATAATTAATTACCTGTTATTTGGGTAGTCTGTAGAGGATTACCTGCTAAAATATCTTCCACATCCTTAAATCCCGGTAGATAAGCATAGTTGTATCGTGCAGGAAGTGCAAACACGTAATAATTGTTTCGACCCAATTCAGTTGGGTCCAAAGGAGCGGCTCCTATATGAAATACTTCTTGCTTAAGTGCGTTCCACTGGTTAAGTGTAAATACCATAATTGGGATGTCCTGACGTGGTTTTTTCTCAGTCCATTTAGGATCTCTAATAGATATAATCGGACCTGTTTCAACAACTGTGCTACCGTTTGAACCTCCGATCCCCTCCCACTGACTAGTTATAATTGAATAACCACTCCAACTTGCAGGAAGATTGAAGCTAAAACCATATTGTGTATTTTTATAGACAATTGATTTTGATGCATCAGATGAAGTGGAAGAGGAAGAAGATGGGTTTGAATTGTCAGAAGTGGTGTTCTGCTGTCCGCTGGTGGTAGTGGTTTTTTGGTTCTGATCACCGTTCGCCGGACTGCTATTTCTTGAACATCCGATCATAAGAATCAAAACTAAAGTTACGAGAGCCCATTTAAGTATTGATTTTTTTAATGCCAAGTTCATAAAAATTCCCCTCACATTAAATTTTTTGAAAAACCCAAGTATACACCCACGGTCCTATGAAGCCCTGTATTCACTTTTATGTTACCACTAATAGTCTATGTCTATCTGTGAATTATCTTAACTTCGAGGACATGCTTGGCAAAAAAAAAGAAAACTGCGACTTATATAAGGGTTACGTTTTGCATGAAAGCTTGTTACTCCTTGTTCAACAAAACTGCCCTTCGTTGAACAAGGAGCAATATATATTCCATACATGTGAGGTTTACATAAATGTTATTATTGGAAGTAGATTCCCTCAGGTATCCGCGTCAACACTGGGTTTCTCTCCTTCTCGGACATGATGAAATATGCAGAATGTTATGCAAGGTCCAACCGGCGCGTCTTTTGGTCTCCCAATCTTTTGACAAGGCTCCCTACTTTTAAAATCCTGCATATTTTTGAGACATATATGAGGTTGTTACTTTGAAATAAAGTTTGATCATTTTCTACCTGTGTTTGCTCTACAATCGCGCCTTTAATAGAACCACAGTTTTTTAATGATTTTAGGTAAACCATCTTTATTGTTTGACAAAGGGTAAATTTTCCACTACCATCAACTCAAACTTATTTACAGGGAGAGGTTAAGATGAAAATTTATGTTGATGCAGATGCTTGTCCGGTAAAAGATATCATTATCTCTGAAGGTACGAATGTTGAAATTCCTGTTATCCTTGTTACTAGCTTTTCTCATTTTTCTAATGCGGAACAACCATCAGGAGTGGAAACCATTTATGTTGATTCTGGAGCAGATGCTGCGGATTATCGGATTATGAAGTTAGCAGAAAAAGGAGATATAATCGTTACGCAAGATTATGGTCTTGCTTCGCTAGGTTTAGCAAAAGGGTGTGCAGTACTTCACCATAATGGGTATAGCTATACAAATGAAAACATTGACCAATTATTACAAACACGTTATTTGAGTGCAATGGCTCGAAAGAGCGGAAAGCGCACAAAGGGGCCAAAACCATTTACATCAGAAGATAGGGAGAAATTTAAGGAGCTTTTTAAAAGAGCGATTTCACATTAAAAAAGAACCGTTCATTTTTAAGAAAAACCTAGAAAAAGCTTGTTTTACTCCAATGGAAAAGGCATTATTTGAGTTTATGTTCTCAACAGGTTGTAGAATAGGTGAAATTGTGACCTTAGAAAAGAATAGCATTAATTGGTCAAATTGCTCTGCAATTGTCCTTGGGAAGGGTGATAAAGAAAGAGAAGTCTATTTTAATATACGTTGTGAAATTTGGTTGAAACGATACTTAGATCTTCGTCAAGATAAAGACCTAGCTATTTTTGTTACTGAACGGCACCCACATAAAATGAGCATTGCACAGATGAGGTACATTATTAAACGAATTTCAAGTCGTGCAGGGATCAACAAAGAAATCCATCCAAACCAATTACGCCATAGCTATGCTACACACCCATTAAATAATGGAGCTCCTATTGATGTAATACAAAGTTTACTAGGGCATGAAAAGAGCGAGACCACTAGGATTTATGCTCAATTAAGTGGAAGTATTAGAAGGGAATTTGATAGAAAATATTTTTAGATAAGGAAGAGAAAAAAGCAACGGTATCTTCCGCTGCTTTTTAAACTCTTGCACCCAGTTAGCTTAAGTAAAATCCTTCACAATTTGCTGACAAGAAACCTATACAATCCTCTCTAACAAACTCCCCAGTTCATCTGCCATTACATGTGGCGTTTTAGGCAGTCCATCTTTTAACCACGATTCCCATACCCCGACGTAAGCGTTTGCGGCGAAATTAACAATAACATCTTCACTTAGACCTTGATTTTTTCCTTTATCCACCTTATCCTTGAACTCCTCGATAAGAAACTCAAGGAACTTACTGCGAAATGAAGGGGCTGCTGCTTTACTCGCTAACATTGTCGAAAAGAATAAATAATTAGTCTCAAAATATTCGAAAAAAATCTGGGTCGCATCTACCCATTCCTTTTCACATGCCCAATCGTTAATTTCTTTGAGTTTGTTTATATGTTCGTCAATCAGCTTATCCAGTAAATCGTATTTATCCAAGTAATGGACATAGACAGTACCTCGATTCACATTTGCCCTGTCAGAAATATCCTGAATGGTAATGTCATTAAAACTTTTTTCAGTCATCAGTTCAATAACCGCCTTTTTGATGGCTTCTTGGCTTTTGGCTATTCTTCTATCCACTTTAGACATTTTAAGATCACCAATCTCCCTTAAAGATAATCAACAATTATTATGGATTTGTTGAGTAATCAACGACTGAGTTTCGTTATATCTTTGTTTGGCTCTGTTATAGTTTGTTTGACCAAAATAAAACTCACCTATTTGTTTTATTATCTGGTATTTTAAGATTTCATTTGTTCTATCAACTTCACCATGGCGTTTTTCATTTCTAACTGAGAAAGGAAAACACGGTTCCCATGCCCAGGGAGTATCCATTCAAACGTTTCCTTAGCTAACTTCTCCATAGATTCGATTTGTGCTTTCCATGAAAACCAGCAGACATTCCTATGTGCGGATAAACCATTTATTTCATTATCCCAGGCTAAATGATCACCTGAAAACAGATATTTATTGCGATAAAGCAAAACCATATGTCCTTTTGTATGACCAGGAACCATAATAAACTTATAATCCGTATGCCATTGTATTGAGTCCATACCTTGTATTACATGTTCGGCATCAGGTTGGGACTCTTTTTCTAAGGCATGAATAAATCGCCCGGCTTGAAATCTTTTAGCGTATTTGTTCGCATCGGCAACATCATCCTGATGAGTCAAGAAGATATATTTAATTCCCCCCATTTCCTCGATCCGTTTAACCAACTGAGGTGACCAGCGTGGAGAATCAATTAACCAGTTCCCTTCTGGATGGAGAATCAAATAACTACTCGCCCCCCAAGAGTGTCGGGAAGTAAATCCACAATAAAAAATATTGTCGATGATAGGCAAAGGAAAATTCTGTATAGCTGTGGAGAGTCCATCCTTTTGTTCACTTCCAATTGCGCCAGTAGGACAGGAAATAAGAGCATAAAAAGCTTTAATAACTTCACGGTATTCATTCGGTTGATTTGTCACGGCTGATAAATTCGCAACTTCAGCAAAAGTATGAGGTGCAATTTGACGGCATTGATCGCAATTGATGCACGCTGAAGTGACATAAAAGTTTCCTGGTACATTGGTATTCAGTCGTTTCCCCTGATTCATTTTTGCACGCCTCCGCCTGAAAATAGTTATATTTATATAACATCTCATAGAAAAGCCCAAATGTAGCATCACATGATGGATACTTACATCAATAGCTCACATTCATTATCTCAGTTGTTTCGTTGGCAAATTAAGCTTTCGCTTATTGTTAGGACCATGAATTTTCGTCTCAAATACATTTTCATCACAAGGAGGGCATAATTTTTTAATACGAACCAACTATTTTCTAGCTTAGTAATTTCTACATTCTCTTCTTACCATAAAGCAAGTGGCTGTTTCTTGCTAGGTTTTGGATAGATTGAGTCTATTAGCTCCAAATCTTGTTGTGTTAATTGAATCTCAGCTGCTTTCACATTATCTATCACATGAGCGGCATTACTAGATTGTGGTATGGCAATAGTTTGACCATTTCGAATACACCATGCTAATAAAATTTGAAAACTATCTGAATGATGTTTTTCAGCAATTTCCTTTAAAACTTTTTGTTTAGTTAGATTAGTACCAAAGCTATCACCCCTAGCAACTGGGGCATAGGCGATTAATGGCATTTCAAGTTTGTTCATCATAGGTACTAAATCGAATTCAATCCCTCGATCTCCCAAATTATAACGTACTTGATTTGTTGCACATTTTATTCCATCAGGTAATTTCATTATTTTTTCTAAGTCATCAACATCTAAATTAGAAACACCCCATGACTTAATTTCCCCCCGACTTTTTACTTTCTCCAAGGCTTCAATAGTTTCTTCAATAGGAACATTCCTTTTCCAATGGAGTAAGTATAGATCTAAATAATCTGTATTTAATCTTTTTAAGCTATTTTCTAAACTAATCGGTAATTGCTTTTTTGATGCATTTGAAGGGAGAACTTTTGAAATGAGAAATAGTTCTTCACGGTTATAAGGCTTAATAGCATGTGCAACTAATCTCTCTGCATTTCCATCACCATACATTTCAGCAGTATCAATAACTTGAACGCCATGATCAAGACCAACTCTTATTGCTGCTACTTCTTGTTCAAATTTATATGCTTTGTCTCCCATATTCTAAGTGCCTAAGCCTATGGAGAAAACTTTCCTTCCTGCAATTTTTACTTTATTCAATTTTTTCACTCCTCACCTGAAAATTTTATAGCTGATTTCGAGACGATTTCCAATTAAAATATGGCTCTTTTATCATTCATAAAAATGTATCAGAGCCCAGAAATAATTTTTACTGACCGCTGAAATCTCCATTGTTTATGTCAATTCTTTTCATCTAAATTATAACCGCCACCTGATCTTCCCATAAACATGCCATTTATTTCTGCACGTATATAATTTTCACTCCATAGATCTACTGTAAATTAATGAACGTTTCAGTAACTGACTATTTCTTCTTTCCACCAAATACAGGATATTTACTTGCCTCACCGTAATCTTTGATACGTTCAAGATTTTTCAAGAACTCCATATCCTCTTCAGAAATAACGAAATCTACTTCTGCATTATTTTTCATATGTTCCGGATTTACAGTTTTAGGTAACGGAAGAAGACCAAGTTGTAAATCATACCGAATACTTAATTGAGGTACTGAAACACCGTATTTTTCTGCGATTTCTAAAACTTTTTGATTTTTCAATAATTCACCATGTGCAACCGGTGAATAAGCCTCAACAAGAATGCCTTGTTCTTGAGTATATTGAATCAATTCTGTCGGTGTATTGCTTATATGAGCCAAAATCTGATTTACCATCGGTTTAACTGTACAATCACTAAGAATGTTATCTAGGTCCTCTTTTTGAAAGTTAGATACACCTATGGCACGAAGCTTTCCTGCTTTGTATGCTTCCTCAAGAGCTCTCCATGCTTCACGGTTTCCTTCGAAGTAACGATCTTCGTCACCGAAATTCTTCCATGGTTGTGGACCGTGAATAATCATCATATCAATATAATCAAGTCCTATCGCCCTCAGTGATTGATCAATCGATGAAACAGCTTCTTCATATGACTTTATTTCTGCAGCAAGTTTTGTAGTTATAAACAAATCCGCTCTATTCATACCACAAGCTCTAATCCCATCTCCAATACCACTTTCATTTGCATATGCCTGTGCTGTATCAATATGACGATACCCGATTTTCACAGCATCTACCACTGCCTGTACTACATCGTCATTTTTTATTCTCCATGTTCCAAGACCCAATTTAGGAATCTCAATACCATTAGATAGAATATAATTTTCTTTTAAAATCATATATAACATCTCCTTTTTTTATTGGTTGATTGCACATACATCTTTCGTAAAAAATTCAATTAAGTACATTTTCGTGAATATGTACTTAATTAAAAATACTTAATTAAAAAGCTTTTTTGCTTGTCTTAAAGGATTAAACATATTGTTTCTTAGTAGGATAACAGCAAGGCTTAGGATTACGGATAGGGTTCCTACTAATACGACGTATGGTGTGCCCATTTCTGAAATGAATAATCCACCTGCAGCTGCGCCAACTGTTGTTCCTACGTTACATGCTGATATAAATAAACCATTGGCGAAATCAGGAGCTTCTGGAGCTGAAGATGAAATCAAATATTGATTAATATTAGCCATGATTCCTCCAGCCAATATTCCCCAAAGGAAAGTAATTATTACCATAGGGACAGCAAACTCTCCAGTGAAGAATAAAAGGATGTAAACTACACCCAATAACAAAGGAAAAGTTAAGATGGACTTAATAGGACTATTAGTGAGTACCCTCCCTGCAACGATGTTTCCAATAATATTAGCTCCACCGAAAACGAATAACGTTAAACTGATGATATTCGGAGACATTTGGGTAACAGTTTCCAGGTACTCAGCAATATAACTATATACCCCGAATACGGATGCATTTAATAAAATTACAGCTACTATAGAAACCCATATAATGGATTTTTTTAATACAGCAAGTTGTTCACCGTAAGATTGTCTTTCTTCAACAGGCATAGATGGTACAAAAATCAATGTAGCGACCAATACAATTGTATTTACAATAGCAAAGAATGCCATCGCCATTTCATACGAAACAGCACTATCTATAAAACTTGCAATTGGGACGCCGGCTACCATACCAGCAGATACACCTATAAATACTTTTGAAACGGCTTTTGGAGCTTCTTCAGGTTTTACTGAGGAAGCGGCTACGGTAAATGCCATGGAACAATAAACTGGATGGAAAAGAGCTAGCGCGATACGAATTATTAATAGAAGGTTAAAGTTAGTTACAAATACGGATGCGATGTTTCCCACAACGAAAACACTTAATACAAGTAACATGACCTTCTTTCGATTGATCCCGGATAATAATAACGGCATCGTTGGTCCAGATACCGCAATAGTAAGAGCGAAAAGACTCACCAGTAATCCTGCCCTTGATATGCTGACATCAAAGTAATCTGAGATGGAAGGCAATAACCCAATAACCCCCATCTCCGTATTTAAGATGCCGAAAACCCCCACTGTTAATATAAAAATCAACCACTTATTTTGTTTAGCCAAATAAAAACAACTCCTATCTTCTAAAAAATGTGCCCTTAAATAGAGATTGCCCCCAAAAAATCAATGGAGGCAATTTATTTTAATCGTTCTTCCAAAGAACTCAGTTAACATCCGTCTGACAGCTTATGCATCCTCGTGTGCCATAGACGTCGAGATGTCTCGGTATGCTTTGATCTGCGCTTTGAGATCGGCGATCTTTTGCTCTGCGATACCGACGGCGTCAGCGCCGGCGATGAAGCGACGTGGAGGCCGCTCTTCCTTTGAGATCTTGATCAGTGCCTCGGCGAGCTTGGCCGGGTCACCGGCCTGCTTTCCATTCTGAGCATTATACGCATCTTGATTTCTTTCTCTGCGGCCGAAGTAGTCCTCAATCGAAGGATCCGCGTAGGTCGCCGACTCCTTCGTGAGAAGCTCAGTGCGGAACATCCCTGGGTTGACAATTGTGGTATGAATACCGAACGGCGAGACCTCAGGCTGCAGTGACTCCATCCATCCCTCGAGACCGAACTTAGACGCGGCGTAAGCGGTATTAAACTCGAATCCGGAAAGGCCGGCGCCTGAAGAGACCGAGATGATGTGACCGGAATGCTGCTTGCGCATTACAGGCAACACTGCTCGGGTAACGTTCATTGGGCCGATGAGGGCCGTCCTCAATTGCGACTCGATTTGTTCCGGGGTCAGTTCCTCAAAGTAGCCCCCATAGAAGTTCGCAGCATTATTGACGAGTACGTCAATCTTTTCAAACATTTCAACTGCAGCTTTGACGGCTGCCTCGGCATCAGCCGGGCTGGTGACGTCTAGTTTTACGACTAGCAGGTTTTCGTCACCACCAAGGACTTTGGCTATTTTTTCGGTATTACGACCAGTGGCGACGACCTTGTAACCTGCGGCAAGAGCAGCTTTTGCGAAATCTACGCCCATTCCACGTCCAGCACCTGTGATAAACCAAACTTTCTTATTGTCAGTCATATATAATTCCTCCTATTGTTATTAACAACCATTAGTCAACTTGTTTGGCTGGAACCAAGAGAATTTCACTTACATTAACCGTACCAGGAGTGCTAATGGCATAAGCTACGGCATCTGCTACATCACTTGATTTTAAACCGATAGTATGCTGAAGATTCTCTATCCATTCACGTCTTTTAGGGTCATTAATAGTTAGATGAAGTTCAGTGTCTACCGTTCCTGGAGAGATAAGTGTGCTGCGAATATTGTTTTTTCTTTCCTCTTGGCGCAATGTTTCCATGATGGCACGAACGGCAAACTTTGTTCCGCTATAAACAGCGCCTTCTTGAAAAACAACATGTCCAGCTTCGGAAGCAGTTGTAACAATCTGACCGAATTGTTGTTTTTGCATGATAGGCAACACCGCAGCTATTCCATTTAAAACACCCATGATATTGATGTCCAACATTTGACGCCATTCATCTATGCGCAAGTCTGAAAGCGGAGCTTGTGGCATGATTCCGGCGTTATTAAAGAGCACATCCACACGTCCATATTTTTCGACTGCCAAATTAACAACTGCTTGAACTTGCTCATTATTCGTTACATCTGCAACAGCATAAGAAATATCAGTGTTTGGTAATGATTCAACAAGTGCTTTCAAGCGGTCTTCACGACGAGCCACAATGACTAATTTTGCTCCTTCTTGTGCAAGTTTCTTGGTAGTTGCTTCACCAATCCCACTTGATGCACCCATAATGACAACCACTTTATCTTGAATAGTAGACATATTAGATAACATCCTTTCTTACTGTTGTTTTCACCTTTTGTTATTTATTCTAGTTACACTTTCTTCATATATCAAATACCTATATCTTATATCAAGATATGTTTGATAAGCATATCTGAAATGTATATACTAAAACATTATAAAGGAGGAATGTTATATGGAATTTAGAGTTTTGCGATATTTTCTTACTGTTGCAAGAGAAGGCAGCATGACGGCTGCCGCTGAGTTTTTGCATGTTACACAGCCAACCTTGTCAAGACAATTAAAAGATCTTGAACAAGAGTTAGGGAAAAAACTATTTATTCGCAGTAGTCACAGTATCATTCTTACAGATAAAGGAATGCTCCTGCGAAAGAGAGCAGAAGAAATCGTTGATATGGTCGATAAATTGGAGGCAGAATTTAATTTCATGGAAGAAACAATAAGTGGTGATGTTTATATAGGTGGTGGGGAAACAGACGCCATGAGACAGATTGCACGGGTAGTAAAAGATTTACAGTTAAGTTGCCCAAATATACGGTATCATCTCTACAGTGGAAATGAAGACGATGTGACGGAACGGCTTGACAAAGGATTGCTTGACTTTGGTATTTTAATTCAACCAGCTGATGTATCAAAATACAATTATATCGATATCCCAGCCAAAGATGTTTGGGGCGTTGTTATGAGGAAAGACAGCCCTCTTGCTTTCAAAGATACTATTCAAGCGGTGGATTTATTAAATGTTCCGGTAATCTGTTCACGACAGGCTATGAAACAGACATTTTCTAAAAACGAATTTGCGGATTGGTTCGGTGAAGATTTTGATAAATTAAACGTCGTGACTACATACAATCTTGCATATAATGCTGCCATTATGGTTGATGAGGGCATTGGTTATGCAATAACCCTTGATAAAATAGTGAATACGTCTAGTGATAGTAATCTTTGTTTTAGACCGTTAGAGCCAAGACTTGAATCTGGCTTAAATATTGTTTGGAAAAAGCATCAGGTTTTTTCCGCTGCTGCTGATAAGTTTCTAAAAGAAATTCAGACGAAATTTTCAAATTCTTTGAAATGACGGCAATCTAAGCATCTGTTGGGTCAGTATGGAATTGTTGAATATATTTAGGCAAAAGAAGAATTAAGACTAGAATGAACACTATGTTCATTCTTCTTTTTCAATTTAATAAAGAATCAACATTGTGAATGTTTTCACTTAAACTAACCTGTCCGTTACTTTAAATACAAATCTTCATAAGCTGCCCTATATAATTATCCAATAGTCTTGGAAGTGAGTTATTCGATTATATGGATCGTTTGCGCAACAATCTTGTTATAAAAGAAACAACTTTGTTGTCATTCAACAGTATCCTAATTTTAATATACAGCGACGAATAATTTATGAAAGAAATCCGACAAATAAAAGAGAAAGTCACACACATCAAAACAATAAAATAGACCTCTCGTAACACCGTAGGTTAATTTGGTTAGACTGTTTGCTGAAAAAAACAAACCAAATCAGAGCTACATTACGAAAGGAGCTAGCTATTACCTGTTTAAATGTAAATGTTTATTAAAATCATTTTTGATTGATTTGCATCATAATTTTGGTGACATAATGTTCCGTATGATTCTTTACTACTGTGTCATAGATATATTCTTCAAAAACATAATCACCTAGGGATAAATCTAAGCGTTCCATCTCTGAAAAAAGCCGCTTATATGTTTTATGTATTGTTTTCTCATCCCCAATATGATATCCAATGAGAAATTCCCCCTTTACAGCTTGAAAATATGGATACCCTACCTTTGGGTTTGGTTGCTCAATATATAAATAGCTATAATTAGAGAATTCTCCCCTTATTACTTGCTCTCGTTTCGTTATAACACCTATTGGATATCCTGAATCAAGATGTGATACGTTCAACTCGTTAATAAAATCTGAAATGACCTCTACAAATTCTTCATCACTTATATTTTGAATGTTTCTACTTAAGTAAAGTGTTGCTTCTGGTAATTGCTCAAGCGTAACTTGAGAAAAATCAAGGTTTGACGCTTCTTCCATTAATGCAATTTTTGCCTCAATCATTTTTTCCTTCGCTTCGATCTCCTGACGCCTTTTCACAATTTCTTCTTTTTTTTGGTACATTAATGACAAAAAACTTTCAGGTGATTTGTTTTGCATGTACTGTTGAATATCATTCAGCGACATACCAAGCTCCTTCAACAAGTCAATAACAAAGAACAATTCTATTTGGCGAATAGAATAATAACGGTACCCTTTTTCATTTTTCAATACCGGAGTTAAAAGTCCAATTTGATCGTAATAAAAGAGCGTCTGTTTGTTTACCTTGCAAAGCTTCGCAAATTCACCTGTAGTTAAATATTTCCCATCTTTTTCACTCATTTTTTACAGCACCACCCTTGACTATATGGTTACTATATACATTAGGATGAAAATTGTAAACAAATCCAGTTTGTTTATAGTAACTAGTTTTGTTGAGGAGAATATGGAAGATGAAGACTCATAAAATCGCCTTAGGATTAGTATTAATGAACTTATTCATTGCCTTTTTGGGAATTGGTCTAGTAATCCCCATTTTACCTACGCTGATGACTGAATTAGGCATAACTGGAACAACAGTCGGATATTTAACAGCTGCTTTTGCAGTTGCTCAATTAATTGTTTCACCATTTGCAGGAAAAGCAGTAGATAAGTTGGGTAGAAAAATTATGATTGTAATTGGCTTATTTATTTTTGGTATATCAGAATTTTTATTTGGATTCGGCAAGGGAATTGAATTGTTATTTATCTCTCGTATTTTAGGTGGAATTAGTGCTGCATTCATTATGCCAGCTGTTACAGCCTTTATTGCAGATCTAACAGATTTGAATACTCGTCCCAAAGCACTCGGTTATATGTCGGCTGCTATTAGTACGGGATTTATTATAGGTCCAGGTATAGGTGGATTTTTAGCGGAATATGGGACGCGTCTACCATTCTTCTTTGCAGGTGCACTTGGCACAATGGCTGCTATACTGTCTATTATTTTATTATCTGAACCAAATCGTACAGAAAAAAATGATGAGCAAACCTTAGAAGGTAGGATTGGCTTCAAACGTATTACTGTACCAAAGTATTTCATTGCGTTTATTTTAATTTTTGTTACCTCCCTTGGTTTAGCAGCTTTTGAGTCGTTTTTTAGTCTATTTGTGAATCACAAATTTGGATTTAAACCATCTGATATAGCCATTGTTATTACAGGTGGTGCAATCTTCGGTGCAGTGTCACAGATTATACTATTTGATAGACTAACTCGAATTTGGGGTGAAATTAAACTCATTCGATACAGCTTAATACTGTCAGCCCTACTTGTTTTTTTAATGACCGTTGTTCATTCATATTTTTCTATTTTACTTGTTACATTTATTGTTTTTGTAGGATTCGATTTATTCCGCCCAGCTGTTACATCATATCTTTCGAATATCGCAGGGAACGAACAAGGCTTCGTTGGTGGGATGAACTCTATGTTTACAAGTTTAGCGAACATTAGTGGACCAATTCTAGGGGGGATATTGTTTGATATGGATATTAACTACCCCTACTATTTTGCAACGGTAGTATTAGCTCCAGGCATAGCTTTAACATTATTTTGGAAGAATCCGGCAAATAATTCTTCTAGTGAAGTGAAAGGCATGGTTTTGTAGGCAGGCCTATCATAACTGCTTCTCCATATCAAGTTGAGTTTATATATGTTTTTATGCATACCCCTGATTGCCACAAACAATTAAAATCGGAAAAAATAACAAAATAAAAATAGGCTATCTAATGGATAGCCTATTTTTTACATATCCTACCTACTTCAATTTTTCTAGATAGCGATAAACTGTGGTACGAGAACTCCCTCACATTTGCGCAATATCCTTAATAGGCGTTCCGTTCGCTGTAAGGGTCTTAAGCATCTGAGCTATAACTGCTGACTCCTGTTTTTTTAGTCCCTAAAGTACCTTTAAGTATTGAAAAATCAAGCTTTTTTGCATCCTAGTCTTTTCTTATGATTTGAAATTTCAAGAATTCGGGAACCAAGTATAAAACCAATAATCTACCATCTCAACAATTTATACATATCCGATCACAAGCATTCCTTTTTGCATTACGGAACGGATCTAGCTGGCGACGAAGGTTTACAGGGCTTCTTCTGGTATTTGTTTTGGGTCTTGTAGTGTCTCTAATTCTCCAAATGCTTTTGCAACCCATTGACTGAACAATTCATAATCATTTTTTATTTGTTCCTTATAGGCAAAAGAAACAACTACTAATTGGGCACAGAATGTATCAAAATCTTCGCCAATCGCTTTTAATATTTCTTCTTCACTGTGATAAGAAAACAAATCTGATTGAAAATCCACATCAGCACGTGCATGAATTTTTGCTGTAATTTTTCCCATTATTTCAAGAGTAGAATCGATATCTTTCAATGTTTCAAATTGATTCGCTTTTATTTTCTTCTTATATGGTGACCGTTCTCGAACATAGAAGTGTCGGTCATCGATTGTCAGAAAGCCTAAATGAGGGTCTTCAAGATGATGCATGGCTTTTTGCGTGGCAGCGACCCTCTCCCCTTGATGTTCATATTTTTTCCAAAAGGCATTTTGATAAGGAAGAAAATAAGCTGGAATCGGCGTACGAACCTCTTTTACTTCAAGAACTAAATCATCTATTCCATTTGCTTCCTTGCCGCCTTCAATTAAAATGTAGTATCGATCAAGTCCAATCGATGCAGTTCCAGAACCGTACTTTCTGGCAATATCTTTTATCGTATAATAAGATAAATCCCTTTTGTCTTCCGCATCCAAGGATTGGTAGTAATTCTCAATGAAAGATTCAAACTTTTTACGCTCTTCCTCACTTACAGGACGAATCTCATCTGACCAGGCAAAAACCCGTTTGTTCTCTTCATTAATGCAGGTAATATCCTTTAACAGATGATTACTTTGTCTTTTCAGTAGCTTTTTCAATATTTTCTTTACGGGACCTTTAGTATTTTCCGCCGTAAATGCTAAGGAGTACGGATCATCTTTTAACTTTTTAAATCGTTTCAACTGGAGATAATAAGCTTCAAGGTATTTGCTAATTCTCTTTCTTTGTTCCTCTTCACTCAAAGAAAGTTCATCACAAAATAATGCAACACTAACCGACATACGCAACACATCAAATAAATAAGATCCTATATAACCTTCGTCAAAATCATTTACATCGAAAACAATTTCTCCCCGTTCATTCTGAAATGCGCCAAAATTCTCCATGTGCAAATCGCCTTGTATCCAAGTTGGCTTATCTTCAGGTGTATGATACTGGAAGTGTAAATTTGTCATGTCATAATAAAATAAATAAGCGCTACCTCTAAAAAATCGAAAGGGGCTTTCAAGCATTTTTTTGTACTTTTCTTTTCTTTTATCTGGATCAAGCTTCATACATTGCTCGTCAAACTCATTTAAAATCGTTTCGATGATTTGATTTCGAAGTGTCGTTCTTGTGTTTTTCACCCTGTCTAAAATACTTGATTCCATCAAACTCTCCTCCTAAACTAGGATAATTCGTTTCTTTAACCATTTTGTATATTCTTCCAACTTATGATAACTCTATCATAAGTTCGACATTCTTGCAGGGAGTTCTAGCAAATTGATTAAGGAGGATGTCTAATTCTCCCTTTTGTGGAAATTACCCTTCAACTAACCCGCCCTTTGAACAAGGAATCATGTATATTCTATACACATATAGTTAACATAATCCCGTATTAGTGGAAGTCGATTCCCTTGGGCATCCGCGTCAACACTAGGTTTCTCGCAATCTCCGAATGGATTACATATGCAGGATTTTATTTATGTTGTTCCATAATAGCACCCGTGAACTGAAGAAGTTGCAATATTATCTACTAATTGTTTTTGTAATCCATTTTCCCATTCGCTAAGAGTTGGAGTATGCGAAACTCTTTTGGGTTTACCGGGTAAATAACTATAAAATTCAAGTTCATTACCACCTGGATCATCAAAATAAATCACTGCCCATGGTGTCCAAGCATGTACAATGGGCTCTGAGCCATCTCTACCAAATGCTAGCTTCGTTTCAATCCCTCTTTTATTCAACCAATTCTTTGCTTCTCGAAGGTCTTCTAAGTTAACATCAAAGGCAAAATGACATTTATGCACCTCTTCTTCTGTCTTCTATAGACCTTATGTTTGATGTCTTCCTCGTTCATCTATATTGAACTACCCCCACCTACTCGCTAACGCTCCTTGAGGTGGGGGATTCCGTATCTTCTTCCTAGGAAACGAAATACAGAGCCGTTCAACAGGCTTCTCATGGGGCAAATAGGGAGAGCTCACACTTCCTTATACGTGACAAAGTCACCGAGGTGACCTTGTCTCATACAAGTAGTGATAGTTGCTTCTCTTTTTTCACCCTATACGTGTTGCGATGTTCTTGCACCAATGCACCCACCATTCTGAAGCTCAATCCTTCTGGCTTTTGCGGCAAAATGATGGTGATGCAAGAACAGATAATGCCATTCCAAACGAAGTCAGGCTTCCCCTTCTTCTAACCAAACTTTTGGTACATACTTCTGCAAAATATCACGTTCTGCTTGTGTCAGCCCATAGTTACAAATCTCTTTGTTGAATAATGGATAAGATTGGCCCGATACATGATAGAATACGTGCGGACGAAGCACTTTGAAGGCTTTTGTCAACACACTCCATTGTTTCCAGTGATGCTCCCCATCCTTACATTCTGTATAGGTTTGCAACACCTTTGGCACTTGCTCCTTCAGGTTCATGCCGCGTCTGCCAATGACATAAGAAGCTGCTTGATGGATGGAAATATGCATCTGTTTCATATACTTCACTTCCCAATCTGGCTTGTGAAGGCAGGATTCACCTCAAATACAGCGACTCCCATTTTGGCAGCTCGGCTGTGAATGCTATCCTGCATCTTTTTATAGGCAAACAGGCTCATTCTTCGATTTTGCTTCCGATTGCGGTAACGTCCGGCAGACTTGGAGAGGGTTGTATCCAATGCTTCTAACACAATCGGCTTATTCCTTTGAACGGCGATGTCCACCAAACGAATCGCTTCTGCTTCTAGAATTTTTGTGATTTGTCCGCTTCGTTTTCCTTCTAAGGAGAAATAGAGACAAGAGGAGGAAAGTAATTGTCCTTGTCCATTCACATGGGAGAAGGCAATATGATTGTAGTTAACGTCCACACCGATGACACCATCTGCTTTTGAGTGATTGAGATGAGGATGTTCTGGCTCTTCTACGATACATTTGATGATATAGTACGTACCATGGTCTTCGATAGACCAACCCATTGACTGGCCATCCTTCTTTTTATTTTGACAGGAAAGCTGCGTGGCGATAGATTCTTGCACCCGGTCTTGTCCATAAGGAAAATACACATACGGAAGTATAAGCGCTCGCCCCGTAATACTTCTGACGTGTAAGGTTTGGCTTTGTGCATCATATTGGAACACAAAGTTCCCATACTTCGCATCCTTCCGTCCAGAGAGCGTCATCTTGGCGTTTCTTTTGTAACAGAATGCATGTCTCCACGCCACATAACTCTTTTGATCCTTACGCATTGTATATTGCTTACGAAAGAAGGAACGAGAGCCGAACAAAACCGAAGGAATCTCTCGTCTTAGTTTCTCCTTTTTCTGCTCCTGCCGAAGGAGACGATGCCGGAGTTGTCCGATTCTTGCCTTGAGACGTTTGAGCTCTTTATCTATATGCCGATGCTCAAACAGGTAGGGGGAGAACCAAACCTGTGTCTCGTTCTTACGATGAAGCGCATATACCGCACCGGAAGCTGTTTGATGCACCCGATTGTTGAAAATCAAAGGATATTGAAGCTGGCTCGCACTTATTTAAACTTCTAACCCCCATGAGTTGAAAAAGACGATATAATAACTTTTAAAGTGTAGGGTAGATAATATTTGATTAGCAAAAGGAGGTTCTTTCTCATGAATATTTTAATTTTAGGTGCAACTGGACGAGTTGGAGGTCAGATAGTTACGTATGCCCTTCGTGACAGACATCGTGTTACTGTATTAGTTCGCACTCCCGAGAAGATTAAAATAAATAATGAAAATTTAACTATTATTCAAGGTAATGTTTTAAATAAAGATGATATCGTACGTGCAATACATGGGATTGATGTAGTTATCAGTGCACTAAATACTGATGGCACAACTACTCTATCAGAAAGTATGCCACTTATTATCGAAGCAATGGAAAACGAAGGTATAAAACGAATAATAACTATAGGAACTGCAGGTATTCTGCAAAGTAGAACCACGCCAAATTCTCTGCGTTATCAATCAAGTGAATCAAAGCGTAAGTCAACCCGTGCAGCGAAAGAACATCATAAAGTTTACGATGTGCTCAAGCAATCAACACTCGAATGGACGATTGTCTGTCCTACGTATTTACCGGATGGAGAAAGTGTAGGTAAATATCGTGTAGACCGTAATTTTTTGCCAGAAGACGGTGTTGAAATATCCGTACCGGATACAGCAGAATTTACATTTAGCCAGATAAAAAGTAACGATTATATAAAATCACGTGTGGGCATCGCTTACTAATACTATTACTACTTGGTTATTGGCACGGAACTTATTTCTCAAAAAGGAGCACACTTGAAAAGCCTAAAGGAATCATGGCTTGATACAACAACAGCACATGGAAAAATGCTGTTTACTATTTTTGCTAGAATTGCACAACTTGAAAGGGATTTAACCTCTGAACGGACAAAGGAGGGGATTTTGGCTGCAAGGAAACGAGGAAAGCTTCCTGGAAGGCCGAAAACCGATGAGGAAAAAGTTAATTATGCCTTATATCTTGTAGATCAAGGGATGATTCGTACGGATGCAGCAGAGCAAGCTGGTATCTCCCGTATGACTCTATATCGAAAGGTACAGAAGAATAACTAAGGAAAACAAACAACGAGGAAAGCAAAGTAGAGATATTATCTGATTAGTACTGTCTACTTTGCCCCTCTAATTACACGGGCGCTGGTACTGAGCCAAGTTCCAATCTCTATACAAATAACCTCTCGCGCTTTTTTATGATTTTGTGTTTTAAATTCTTACTATTATTTTTCTTCATACTTTCACCTAACTACTATAAACTCCGTATGTAAACAAATCTATCCTCTGTTTCTTTCCGAATCCTGAATTAGGGATTCGACCGAGATACATGTAATTTTGGGTCATAGTCTGTGTTTTGTTACACTCTTATTCAAGGTTTAGTCAAACTGTTATTTTTCATTAACTAAACTGTAAACAAGTTATGATAAGTTAGATATTCTAAGGTATTCTCCAACAAAAGGCAAGAATAGTTTCCATAGTTAAACCATAAAGAAAAGATGAAATGACATGACATTAGAATGTTTAAATTCAGAAACATAATGTTAAATTTTGTGTAGCATGCCTTGACCCATTTGCACGAAGAAAAACAACCAAATAATAACAAACTAGAAAATGTACTTTTTTGATTGGAGTGAAAACATGATACTCAAGGTAAAAAAGATAGCACAAATAGGAGATCATATCCTTTTTAAGGATGGAATCAAAGGGATCGTAGAGAAAATCAATCAAAATTCAGTTATTGTAAATGTAACCGAAAATAAGACAGAATTGGAGTTTGAGGGAAATAGAACAGTTGTAGCGCATAAAAATTATAAGGTTATTGATTATGCATGAAGTGAAAATGTGCCTCCACCGATAGAAGGATAGATCCCGGTACAAATGAAACAGGGTCATAATCTAGAAATAACATCCAGAATATGACCCGTTTTTACACGTATGTAAGCTCTTTTGTTGATTTACTACCTACTGAATTATAGGTATTATATATGAACTAACACTTTTTCTTTTATAACACGTACATAGCGTACTAAAGAAGAGTCTATAATTGAACCTCCTTTTTGATTGGCCACAATAAAAAACTGGCTGCATTCCATCCTTTCTAATACTTCTTGTACAATCTCTTCCTTGTTTACATCTAACCCTTTTATGATTGTTTCCTTTTGAATCTCATTATCCAAAGTATAGCAAACAGTAAATTCCTTCACCTTTAATCTTCCCTTTTCGCAAAATTTATATATTGCATTAAGTATGCAATTAGTGTTCTGTTTTGTCTTTTCTAGACTCTATACATGAAACAAGTACCCATAATGATAAAATTAAGGACAGCATTCCTACTATTTTTGTGATATAGACATGTGTGTCATCTATAAATATTTCATAAATGCCATAGATAAAACCCGAAAAGATAACTATAAAATCGGGTATAGAAATTCTCATTTCTCTCACTCCCTTGTATCGACCACTTATATTTATTCGCAAGGAACCTCACTTTTAAGGGGGGAATTAAGTACAATTCTTCACAATCTTTGCTGTAAAAGGGGGCCTTTCCAGAAACAACCGTAATAAACGTACAGCTGCAATTACATGAAATGGAGATTTCAACTCATAATTAGATTAGGAAGGTCTTAAGCATATAAAAAGCGAACCGCCGCAGCGACTCGCCTCTGATGAATGTATGCACCAATAGCTAATACTTAGGCACTGATTACCGCATCAAGGATAGTTTCCACTCGCTTGTCCTTTACCTCATAATAAATTTCCAAGCCTTTGCGTGTTCCTGAAATAACCTTGACAGACTTCAATTTCGATAGATGTTGGCTAACTGTACTTTGTGGCATTCCGAACTCCTCGTAAAGAGAAGTTACATTTAACGGGCCGTTTTCGATCATGAATTTTACAAGTGCAAGTCTTACAGGATGGGCAACTACTTTTAACAGGTCTGCGCTATCATTAAATTTTTCAATATTCATTTCATTATTCCCCTTCTCTTTTCACCCTTTCATCATAATGCATTAATGTTACGAAGATATTAATATATTGATACGATCAAATAACTTTTTTGTTGCAATCTACTTACACAATTATGCCGTTCAGTCCTATCCCTACACTCTATAATCGTATTATTTATATTCAAAAATTATAACATATAATGTAAATCATACTTTATAATGTTAAGTGCTTTTCTATTTTACATCTTAATTCAAAAGGGAATTAAGGCCGATATAGAAAATGAACTACAATATCGTCTGATTGTCGAAAATGCATCCATCTGTAAATCTAAATTCTGAACAGATGTTGAGACACGAGCATATCCTACTCTCCTTTTGATTGTACATATAAAGTTTCATCTCCTACAAGATGTACCTCCAGCGAAACAGAAAAAAACACGCTAAGGATTTTTGAATCATTTCAGCCTCAGTTTAATATCTTTCATGAATTAAAACATGGTAAAAGTCATAAAATAAGCAGGATAAGAACAAACGTTCCTTTATAATTAAGAACAAAAGTTCCCTTTAGGGGTGGTCATATGTATAACTATTCCATAATGCCAAAACGTCTCATACTTTGTGTGGATTTAAAATCATTCTATGCAAGCTGTTCGGCCTTGAGTTTAGGTTTAGATCCTCTCAAACATAAATTAGCGGTAGTCGGCAATACAGAAAGAGAGGGATCAATTGTTCTTGCAGCCACACCTCCATTAAAAGCTTTAGGAATTAAACAAGGATCTCGATTATATGAAGTTCCAAGGAGAAAGGACATACATATTGTTAATCCTTCAATAGCTCATTATATAAAGGTATCTAATCACATTTCTTCAATATTATTGCGATATGTTCCTATTGAAGATTTTCATGCTTATAGCATAGATGAAGCACTAATTGATGTGACTCATTCACTACACTTATTCGCAAAGTCACCAGCTGAATTAGCTACAAAGATTATTGAAAACATAAAGAGGGAAACTGGTATTATCAAGACCTAAATTATAAAAATCCTTAAAAATAAAGAAGAGCATATATTAGTCATGTGTAATATGTGCTCTTCTTTTATTCCATTAAAGCACCTGCTAGTTCTATAAGCAACCTCGATAAGTAAAAAAAACAAACACTTTCTACCTAAGGAAAGGTTTGTTAGATAAGACTAATTATTTTAATTTAAGTATTATTTTTCCTTTTGCTCTTCCCGCCTCTGCATACTCCAATGCTTTTTGGGCATCTTCGAAAATAAAAACTTTATCAAGTGTAGGCTTAATCACTTCTGACTCTAACATTTCTGTTAAAATTTTCAACTGCTCTCCACTATGCTTCATAAAAAGAAACGTATATTGGACATTATGTTTTTTTTCTAGCTTCGTAAGTTTATAACTTGCAATTGAAAATAAGGTTTTTTTAAATGAGCTAAATCCGTTTTCTTTAGCAAAGCGACCATTCGGGATTCCAGATATAGAAACAATCTTTCCTCCTTTTTTTAATGTTACAAATGATCTCTCTAACGTCGCCCCCCCAATGGTATCAAGAACTGCGTCGTAGTCACGAATCGAATGTTCGAACTTTTCTGTCTTGTAATTAACAACTTCGTCAGCGCCAAGAGATTTTACTAAATCACTACCATCACTAGCTGTAGTTGCGACAAAAGCACCCATATGTTTTGCAAGTTGGATAGCAAATGTTCCTACTCCCCCTGATCCTGCATGTATTAATATTTTATGTCCTTTTTCAATTCGCAGAATATCATGTAAAGCTTGGTAGGATGTCAATCCGACTAGAGGGATGGAGGCGGCTTCTTCAAAACTTAAATTTTTAGGTTTTAATGCAATATCTTCTTGGTTAACAGAGAGATATTCAGTAAAAGTTCCCATTTTATTTGCTCTAGGTCGACCATATACCTCATCACCGACTTTAAACTTCGTGACACTAGTACCTACTTCAACAATTTTTCCAGAAAAATCGTTTCCTAAAATTAACGGCAGCTTGTATTTCAATAATAATTTTAATTCACCTTTTCGAATTTTTGTATCAAGAGGATTTATACTTGCCGCATATATCTCAACTAAGACCTCGTCATTATTTATTTTGGGCATAGGGAAGTCTAAAAAACTTGGTTTTTTACCGTAGTTTTCAATTGCTAAAGCTTTCATTACAATCCTCCACATTTTTATTTAACGCACATGTATCTTTTCATAACGAACCTAAGAAAAAAGATTATGAATATCCCTAGATGGGATATTCATATTAAATAAATTATTTTAAGAAAGGATAATCTGTATAACCTTCTTTTCCTCCTGCATAGAGCGTGTTTTTATCAGGTTCGTTTAGGGGAGCACCTGATTGAATCCGTTCTACAAAGTCTGGATTAGCTAGTACCCAAGTGCCTACTGTGACAACATCTGCAAGATTATTATCTACATCAGACGAAAGTTGATCTAGAGGACGACCTGGACGGTTAACAAGAAGTGATTGATCCCAAAGTTGACGCACATCTTTTAGGAATTGCTCGTTTCCAAAGTGCATTAAATGCAGATATGCAAGGTTAAGCTTATTTAATTCACTTATTAAATAGCGATACATCTCAAGGCTAGTTTCCCCCTCATCAATGCCTTGCAGTGTTCCTTGAGGAGAAAAACGGATGCCTGTTCTTTCTGCTCCTATTTCATCAACAACTGCTTTAGCTACTTCAATAGCGAATCGAGAACGACCCTCAATCGTACCACCGTATGCATCTTGACGATGATTGGAGTTTTCACTAAGGAATTGTTGGATCAGATAACCATTCGCTCCGTGAATTTCAACTCCGTCTGCACCAGCTTCAATTGCTGAACGTGCTGCTAAACGAAACTCATTGATAACATCTTTTATCTCAAGCTCACTCAATTCTCTTGGTGTTGGAATTTCTTTCATTCCTTCTGCCGTGAAAATTTCTACACCAGGTGCAATAGCTGACGGTGCAACTGCTTGGCGGTGGTGAGGTGTGTTATCAGGGTGTGATACACGTCCCACATGCATAAGCTGAACAAAAATATGACCGCCTTCACTATGAACTTTAGAAGTTACTTTTTTCCACCCTTTAATATGATTTTCTGTATAAATACCAGGTGTATTAGTGTAACCTTGCCCATCATCTGAAGGTTGGGTTCCTTCGCTTATAATTAAACCGACTGAAGCACGCTGACCATAGTACTCTGCTACTAAATCGCTCGGCGTACCATCTGGTAAAGCTCTACTTCTAGTCATCGGAGCCATACCTATACGATTTTTTAAGTCAATGTTTCCGATACGAACTTTTTCAAATAATCTGCTCATATGAATACTCCTTTTTAATAAGAATTAGAATCAAGAAATGAATTTACGTGTTCTGCAAATAGTTCTGGAAATTGAAACAGATGCCCGTGACCAGAATCAGGATATATAATCAGCTGTGCTTTGGGTAATTTCTCTGTTAAGATATAACTGTTTTTAGTCGGTACCATCACATCATTAACACCATTAGTAACAAGTACAGGGTGTTTGATGTTTTGTAACCATTCATAATCATGATTAGATTTTTGTTTAGCCCATTTTGCAATGGCTTGTAATTGTGCCTCTTTTACTTGTTCTGAACTGTTTACTTTTTTCTGATTAAAAATTCTTTGTAGTGAAGCCATTCCTGCAGATTTACTTGTTTCGGTTTGTTCGTAGAAAAAGAACATAAAATCATTTATTCCGTCTTCTTCCGTTCCGCCGTGACGATTCATTCTTTCAAAAATCTCTAGATTTGGATTAATACCAGATTCAGGCGAAGTACCTGCCATAATAATTTTTCTTACTAAATCTCCTTCTTGTAAAGCTAGCTCTTGTGCAACCATGCCACCAATGGAAAAACCAAGAATGTCAACTTGTTCTAATCCAAGAGCTTTTATAAATGTTGCTGTATCTTTTGCCATATCAGCAATTGTAGTAGGCGTTAGTCCATCGGTCTCACCAACCCCTTTATTGTCAAATAGGATTACTGGGCGTGTATTTGCAATAGGTTCAAGCATGTTTGGATCCCAGTTTTCCATCGTTCCTCTAAAGTGAACAAGAAATACTACTGGTATACCATCTTGTGTACCAAATTTTCTATATGCGTAACGAGTTCCATCTGCTTCAATAAATTCTGATTCTGTTGGTATTTTAAAGTTTGTCATTTTTGTGTTCCTCCTTAGAAATTAAAAAACGATTTTATAAGTATGCATAGTATGAATTATGATGGTTTGTTTCATATCAATTTTAGAATGAACGTTCTAAAAAGGGTAAAAAAAGAAAGCTAGTCCAACACTGAAAGTGCTAGAGTGATGATGCCTTCTAATTCTTTTTTATTATAATTAGTTTTTATTAGTACTCTTATACCTACCAAATTGTTGTGTAAGAAACGAGATGTGTTATCAGAATCGATTTCTTTTGATAGCTCTCCACTAGTTTGGCCCCGTTTTATAAGGTTATTAAACATATCTTCAGTACGGTTAAACATTTTTGTAACTATGCGTCCAATTTCTTTGTCCAACAAAGATAATTCAATGGCTGCATTTACTGATAGACAACCTTTTGGGTATTGTTCAATGGAATTCAGTGTGAAAATAAAAACATCACGTATCGCCTGTTTAATGGATGAAGTGCTGCTAATTATGCTTTCCATCTCATTGACGATGAGTTCTTCATAGTGATTAAGGGAAGCTAAAAACAATGAACGCTTGTCACCAAATGTGTCATATATACTCCTGCGGTGTATCCCCATATGATCCACCAAATCTTGCATGGATGTTTTTTCATAACCCTGTTCCCAGAAAAGCTCCATTGCTTTTCTTAATACTGCTTTTTCGTCAAACTCTTTACTTCTAGCCATTTTATTTCTCCTTAAAAAAATCCATGAACCAATACTAACAAAAACAAACGTCATAATCCATTATAGAATGAACGTTCTAAAATAAACACATGAATTTCAAACCATGATTAAATAATACCCTTTTTAGAACGATTAGTAAAGAATTATAACTAACCAATAATCCCCAACATATTTGCTACATATCACAATGTTATCCGTTAACTTTCACTTAGGGGTACCGCCAAACATTTCTTCTATTCGTTTAGTTTCTTCAGGATTGTTTTCTTCCACTGTTTCAATTAATGGATCAAACTCTTCTACAGATGCACTCATACCAAATAAACAAGAAACAGCAATTAGAAAAAACCATCTGAGCCCTTACTCAACCAAACTGCCCCTTTCGTTGCATAAGAACCTGAAAGAAGAGAAAAATTAAGACAAGAAGAATTAAAAGGAAATCCTTCTAGAAGCGTTCACGGTGGAGGTCTTGCTGATTTAGTTGGTAGCTTAGTTTGGAAAGGTACGGGAATTCTTATTCTTGTAATCATAATCGGCTTTATTTTTGTATCACTCTTCTGTTTCTTTATCTTCCCCCATTTGAACACCCCCTAATTAAGCAACCAGTCCTTTTAATTGTTACCACAAACAACCATTATCCTTGTTGAACTATCCTGCCCCGTTAGTCGAATAAGAAAAAGGGGCTGCCGCAGCGACCCGATTGTTCAACGAAAGCCCCCTTTACTTTAAGTAAAATTGGCTCAAATTCTCGGGATATACCGAGTGTTTTTTTGTAAATAATAAGATTGTTAAACTATAAGTTGGGGAGGACTTGCATGCAACAGGATCAACAAACTAAAGAGAATTTGGGTTCTATTATGAAACCAGAATTTGCCGGAACTGATGCACAAAAAGTAAAACAAGAAATTCAAAAAGATGTAAGCGAAGGACAAGGTGCAATGACTTCCCGAGAGGCAGGAGCAATGCGCGAATAAAAAACCACTCTGAGTGGTTTTTTATTTTTCTGCTTCAAAATTAAACACTTACATCTCTCATTTCGATTTGATGGAGATGCTGCAAATTTAATGATTAAGCACGGTTGGTTTGAAAGACCACCTCAAGCGATTGACCGTGAATATCTTGCTAAAGAAAAAAACAAACAAATATAGCAGAAGTTTAGCTACATTAATTGGGCACCCCTTATTTTATTGAGCTAACCTGCTATCTAGCTTAATAAGAACCGCCGTTTCAATTTCGAGAAACAGGTCTATAATTCCTAAAAAAGAATTTTTGGGGAGAGATGAACTTGTTATTATCTCAAGCATGGGAAACGTATGAATCTGATAAACGTATTGAAGGCTTTTCGCCGCAAACATTAAAAGCATATAAACTACAGTCCGGCTTACTTATACGCTTTTTTAATGATGTTCAACTTGATACGATCACTACAGATCAATTAAAAGCTTATTTAGCAAAATCAAGTGAAAGCCTCAAGCCTGCAAGTTTGGCTCATAGAATTCGATTTATGAAATCATTATTTCGATGGTCTCATGAAGAAGGGCATATTCTCAAAAACCCAGCAGCTAAAATAAAAGAACCTAAAACCGGGAAACGAATTCCTAAATTTTTGACCGAAATGGAAATTGAACATTTACGGGAAGCTTGCTGTTCCCCAATGGAAAAGGCTCTGTTTGAATTCATGTTTTCCACTGGATGTCGAATAGGTGAAGTTGTTACCCTAGATAGAGGTAGAATTAATTGGTCAAACCGGTCAGCTGTTATAAGAGGTAAAGGCGATAAGGAACGGGAGGTCTATTTTAATATCCGCTGCGAAATTTGGTTAAAACGATACCTGGATAGTCGTGTAGACAGGGATCCTGCTATCTTTGTCACGGAACGCGATCCTCATCGAATGGGCATTGCCATGATGCGATACATAATTAAGCGGATTTCCAACCGTGCTGGCATTAACAAAGACATTCATCCGCATCAACTGAGGCACAGCTATGCAACCCATTTATTGAATAATGGAGCACCTCTCGATGTTATTCAAAGCTTATTAGGTCATGAAAAAAGTAAAACTACCCGGATTTATGCGCAATTAAGCGGAAGCATCAGACAGGAATTTTATAGGAAGTATTTTTAGTGTCATAGATAAGCACCCCAAAAGTCAGAATTCAGCTCTAACTTTTGGGGTGGGAGTACAGATACGTTCCTTTTTCACTCTTGCACCCATATAGTTTAAGTACATTGTTTCACAAACTTTAAGACGCATTTTCATTTTTTACAGGAATGTTGCGGCCAATTCCACTGCCACCACCAGTGACCACGATAACTTTTTCTCTAAACCTTTCATATACATAAATGCTCCTTCGGAATTTTATAGTAATATCAAGTCCCGTTTATTAGGTAAGTTCTTTCACTGATCGAATCGGCTCTCAGTACCAGCGATTTTCACCTGCGTAGACATTCCCAGACAACAAAGCAGCACGACCATTCCTGTTTTATGGGGACTATCTGTTTTTCCTGCATTATTTCAGAATCCCGTATTGGCTCCCGTCTACTTTTTCCAGCCACTCCGTAGATCCATTCTCGCCAGGAACTTCGATTGCCAGATGAGAGAACCAGCTATCCGGTGCTGCTCCATGCCAGTGTTTTACTCCCTCCGGAATATTGATACAGTCACCCGGTTTCATTTCAATAGGTGTTTTTCCCCATTCCTGGTAATAGCCACGGCCTCCAACACAGATTAAAATCTGTCCGCCACCTTTGTCAGCGTGGTGAATGTGCCAATTATTGCGGCAGCTCGGTTCAAAAGTTACATTATTAATACCGACCTGACTGACGGATATCGGCGCAAGATAACTCTGCCCAACAAAATACTGAGCGTACGCATCATTCGGTGCGCCAATTGGGAACAGAATTGTGTTCTGAAACTTATCTTTCTCCGAAACCCCTAAATCCTGTTCATTCCATACTTCTGTAGCAAGGCGAAATGCTGCCCATGCCTTTGGCCATCCTGCATAAAACGCTGTATGAGTAAGGATAGCTGCGATCTCTGCCTTCGTAACCCCATGTGCCTTCGCATTCTGCAGATGAAAAGTCAGAGAGGAATCTGTGATTCCGGAAGACATTAATGCTACCACTGTAATAATGCAGCGGGTTTTAAGATCAATGTCCTCATTATTCCAGTTCTCTCCAAATAATACATCATCGTTATAGTGTGCGAACTCTGGAGCAAAAGCTCCAAGCTGCGATCTGCCGGCTGTCTGTACAATTTTTTTACTCATTATTTCAATCTCCTTTCATTCATACCGATCCTTTTATCCAAGCAAAATATTATTTCAATATTTAAACTGCTCTACAACAAAGCTTGAATTATCAAAGTAATCATTTCCCGTTTGTTTGATATAGTCAGATGGTACGGATGCATTATATATCCTTTGCAAAGAGTCTTTGTCTCAAAGTCCACCGTCATAACAATCTGGTAACCTGCTCCCTCCCAGCCTTTGCTGAATCCAACCTCAAGGTCTACTACTCCGGGAATTTTATTTTTTACTTCTTCAATGTCGGCAAGTTCTTTCTGCTTTACATAATTATGATATCATCTTTAAACGAAGTGCTAAAAATGTGTCTGATCATTCTCCAATTCCTACCTGGTTCATAATGATTAAACTACGACCTCAAAATCACCGCGTTCTTCATACATCTTCCAGTATTCTTTAGCGATATTTTCTGGGCTGTGATCCGTTGCGGGGTCAATCACACCGCTTACGATAACGCTGCCCACGAAAATGCCCTTTGGTTCCAATTCATAGTGGAGTATAATGTTCATAGCGTTCAGTGCAGCCTTGTCGATGCTAAGAGGTTTCAGGAACATTATCGGCTGGAATGTTTTTGCGAAACCGCCACCAGTAAAAATGATTGCTCCCTTTTTAGATGCAAATTCCTCAGTTGCAACAAGAGTTGCACAATGATAAGCGCTGGCAGCATCTACCTGATATCGCTCCATCAGCAGCTCGCTTGTAATTTCTCTTTCACCGTCAGGTTCGGTTATTCCAACATTATAAACAAGAGCGTCGGGTGTTCCCAATTCTCTCTGCACTTCATGAATTGCCTTTGTAAGAGTCTCCGGCTTTGCGGCGTCAGCTACTTTTGTATAGACTTCATAGCCAAGACCTTTAAATTCCTCCTCATACTGTTTCAAGCGTTCTGTACTTCGCGCAATTAAAACCACTTTGAAATCATGTGATGCAAACTCTCTTGCTACCGCATTACCAAGCCCTTTACCTGCACCCACTAAAATCAATGTTTTCTTTTCTATAGTGTCTACTCCCTTTCTTTACTGAACAAAACCTCAAGCTGTGCCAAAACAAATATTGAGTGTTCAAAATATTTTTAATATCAAAATTTAACAGTCACTCATTATCGATTTATATTTGTAAATAAAACAATTAATATAATGAGCTTACCAAACGGGGCTAGCGCCACCGTCGATGTTCACTGCCACGCCCGTCACATAGCTCGCTGCGGGCGAGGCCAAGAAAGTAATTACACGAGCTGCCTCATCCGCATCACCTATGCGTCCAAGCGGGAATGCCTTCCCTTTTTCACGGGAGTACTCATCCCAGGTAAGCTCAGGGGATTCTTTCTGCCAAATCCGCTCGAATTGAGGGGTGCGAATGGTGCCGATACAGACTGCGTTGACGCGAATTCCGTAAAGGCCTAAATCTTTGCTCATCGCTTTTGTCAGGGCGAGTGCGCCCGCCCGCGTCACCGACGATGGTAGCGAGCCCGCTCCCGGCGTCTTGGCGCCTGTACCCAATACGTTGATAATGGCTCCACCTCCGGCCGCCTTGAGATGTACCGCTGCAGCCCGGGAGCAGTGAATCAACCCTTGCAGCTTGAGTGCGATGTCGGCCTCCCACTCCGCGTCGCTGACCTGCTCAATCGTTGCGGCGGCGGCGCTGCCGGCATTGTTCATCAGAATATCCAAGCGCCCAAACCGAGCCACCACCTCAGCTACCGCCCGCTCACAATCGGCAGGCACAGAGACGTCAGCTGTAATCAACAGAGGGGATTTACCCGCCTGCGTCCTAACCTGCTCTGCCGCCAGCTCCAGCTTAGCCAGCGTCCGAGCGGCGATGGCAACCTGAGCGCCTTCTTTCGTCATCTGGATGGCTGTGGCAAGGCCAAGCCCCTCGCTGCCGCCCGTAATCAATGCCACTTTCCCTTGTAACTCTAGATTCATGGGGTTTTTCCTCCTCTTATATCCTTATTTAAATTATTACTGATTCATTGAGATGTTAAATCATAGGTTTTTCCCAATCGCCTCTAACCTCAACGCCGGTTTCTTTTGCCGCCTTTTCAAGTTCGAGGATTTCCCGTGCTGTCAAATTGACCTCGGCAGCTTTTATTGCATCTTCAATATGCGACGTTTTCGTCACACCAATAATCGGTACCGTTCCTTTTGCAATAGACCAAGCTGTTGCAATTTGTGCAGTTGATGCATTGTGTCTACTGCCGATTTCTCTCATTACTTGGACTAAGCTTTCGATCTTGGTAAGCACATCTGGATTAAATGCCTCGCCTCTTCTGGTGCCACTCGGCATAGGATTTTTCGAATTGTATTTGTCAGTTAATGCACCTTGTTCCAGTACCATATATGAAAAGAACACCATATTATTTTCATTGCAGTAATCAATTATTCCGGCTTCTTCCGATGAACGGTAAAGTAAGCTGTAATGGTTTTGGACAGCTGAAATTTTCAGCCCTTCTTTTACCAAGATGCTGGCTGCCAATTTAATTTCGTCCAGATTATGATTGGAGACACCTACATGTTTTATTTTTCCACTTTTCATTAAAGGGATAAGTTTTGGTGTCCATCTTTCCACATCTGCCGGGTTGTGTATCCAATAAATATCAGCATGGTCCAAACCGAGACGGTTTAGGCTTCCTTCCAAAAGTTCCTCAACAGCATTGTCATTGTCTCCCGCCAATTGTGGAGTGAATTTAGTAGAGATTAGCACGTCCTCCCTGCCTTTGATAAAACTTGCCAAAATGTTCTCTGAAGCGTTCATCCCATATACAGCCGCTGTATCCCACAAATTGAATCCAGCACCCATTGCGGCATCAAATACTGGCTTTAAATCCGTTTCTGTAAAATAATTTCCAAAAACCTCATCCCCACCGGCTGCACCAGTGCCCCATGACCATGTACCAAGGGCAATCGGTGGGATTTTATCTTTTTGTAATTTGACTAGTTTCATTACGTTTCACCACTTTCAACATTTATAATCAAAATTTCTCTTATGGCATAGATTTCAGGTGTGCATCCAAATTTTAAGTTAAAAATAAAGATGTGTTATAACTTGCAGCCTTATTATGCAATAAATAAAAACACGGCAGGTATCATAATCCTGTCAAATGATTGCACAATTCTCTCACAGCCATTTACACAAAAAATGAACTTACATTATAATGGGACCATCATGGATGAAGAAACCAAAGGGGATTTTATGTTTGAACAATTATATAAACAAAGAGTTGAGCTGACCAAAATCATAGAGCGTTACACAGGACGGGACGGCTCTCATATTACTGAGATTCCGTCTTTATTTTTTTCCCGGTACTCTGACGATACTGGACCAATTTGCGGAGTTTACAAGCCTTCCTTATTCATTATCGTTCAAGGGATGAAGGAGGTATTACTGGCACAGGAACCCTTCAGGTACGGTCCTGCTGATTACTTGGTTGCATCCGTTAAATTGCCCGTAACTGCACAAGTGACAGAAGCCTCTTCCGAGGTTCCGTATTTGTCTCTCAAAATTGAATTTACACCTAGTCAAATTTTAGAGGTGTTACGTGAAACAAATATGGGGGTTGACAAGAAGGAAAATGCTAAGCGAGGTATGTATCTTGGCAAAATAGAGCCATCTCTGGTGGACGCGGTAACCAGATTAGCTCGACTACTAGATAATCCGAAGGATATTTCGGTACTTGCTCCTTTAATTATGAAAGAAATCATCTATCGAGTTCTGCAAGGAGAACATGGTGGGATGCTGAAACAAATCGCAATAGAAGGAAGCTCTGCCAATCAAATCAGTGACGTAATTGAACACATCATAAATAATTATGAAAAGTCTTTTAAGATTGAGGAACTAGCTGAAATAGCAAATACGAGTGTTTCTTCGCTTCATCGACACTTTAAAGAGGTAACCGCTATGAGCCCGATTCAGTTCCAAAAACAATTAAGACTGCAGGAAGCCCGTCACTTGTTATTATCTGAATCAGCGGATGCCGCTGAAGTTGCATTCCGGGTTGGATATGAAAGCCCATCGCAATTCAGCCGTGAATATTCTCGCATGTTTGGTTTTCCACCTAAAGAAGATATAAAGCGCCTGAGAGAGAAATATGACCAAACTATAAACGGATGAATCCCCTGCCTAATGGTGGGGGTAAATTTTTTTAGAGGAAAAGGGGAAATCCTTTCTGTACATTGTCTTTAACTTGCAATAATAATTGATATTGTGAATATTTTCACTTAAATTAACCTGCCCGTTACTTTAAGTACAGTCCTTCACAATCTATTTTTCCGCAATTTTCTAGATTTACACGGAGTATTATTCCATAATCTTGACCTTAAATGGAATACCATGACTAACGATTTTAAATAGCAGTAATGAAAGGTTACGGCTACTGTCAAAAAGCATGCTTTTTGACAGGCTTGATTTGTCCCAAAAAGAGTATGTCATAAGGATCTAGAAAGGGATTTTGCAATATGTCATTCCTGAAAGGCACTTTATGACATAAGAAAACAAGTTCTTAGCGTGGCTGAATTGAGACATTTCTTCTCTCTGAAGCCCTTAACGTTGTTAATCCGCGTTTTGTTTTGGCAGGCCCCCATGCCCATCAAGCTAAGAATAAGGGACACCCCCAGGACGAAATTTTTGTACGAATTTCTCACTTTTATCGTTTTGGAGGTAATTTGTTTTTTAAGTTGATGGCGATGGGATCCCGCCAACATTTTAACTAAAATAAACCCTAAGCATTAAGCGGATTAATGACCCTTTGGAGGTTCAAACATCATATTGTTTAACTAAGACATTTTTAAGCTATGATTCCAAGTATTAATCAAATTAGCCTTGTAATGTTCTTGCGTCTATAATTAAAAAGTGAGCAGTACGTGCCTTTATTAACCAAGTTCCGTTTTGACGTACATATTCATCATTATATCTAACACTATAGTCAGTAATAACTTCTTTACCATCTTCTTCTCTCACCATTTTCATTTGAGAGTATGAAACACCTGTTGCAGTATCGCCATCCACATTCACAACGTGTTGTCCGTTAATGGAGAAATAACGTTTTACAATAGAAGCGTGACCTGTGAACACCTCTTCTAATTGTTTTGTTCCTGAAACATCAGACACCAATTGGTCACCTACGTAAACCTTATATCTAGTATCAGGCGTAAATAAAAGCACTTGATCTGGAATGTTTTTTTCATCTGTCAAATTTGAAAAAGCATCAACTAATTCTCTTAATTCTAATTTTGCTTGTGAAATTTCTAACGTCATAAATTGTTTCCTCCTTTTATTTTGAAGCGAATTGTATAAAATAATCAAAGAAAAAATAGCTCAATCGAGAAGAGCAAGTATTTGTATTTCTGCATTCTCAACCATTGAACGTTCAGGTCCTACCTTCATCGTTACGGAAAGTTCTATAGCAGAAATGGTTATTGCACTTGCGATGACCAACGTGACTGCGGTAATTTTGCGCCTTCATTGAACAACCTTCTTTCACATTAAATCGTGAGTGAGTACACACTCAATACATGCTGAGCCATACCCACCTTCATAAAGTAAGCCTGAGCGCTAGGCACTCCGTACTTCTTGGAGAGGTAGTCCCAAGTTGGTGCGACTGGTCGTTGCATTTAATTGCTACTTTTTGTTTAGAATGTGATGGTTTGAGGAGTAACTCCTTTTGGATACTCTTCTTCCCATACATTTTTCTCTGTGTAGGCTTGATACCACATATTTGCAATAACATCTGGATCATCAAATGTGCCTGCCCCTGGTTCCTTAATAAACAAACCTAAAGATCGGTGACCAATGAAAATACCTTTAGGTGACAGTTCAGTATGAAGATTGGCAATATAATTGCGCAATCCCGACATAGCGATACCGATATTCCCCATCATTGGAACGGGATAAAGTGCTGATAATCCTGTTGTAAACAGCAAAGAACCTTCCTTCTTAGACAGCATATCCGGCAAAACGGCATTTACGACATTGATGACGCTGACAACATAGCCTTCAAATTGGTCCCTTGCATTCTCCACCGTTAATTCCAATACAGAAGTCGGGGGAAAATTACCCGGTGTAGGACTGAATTCCAGTACATCAATATGGCCATACTTCTCTTTAATTCGGGTAATTTGCCTGTTCAATTTGTTCTTTGCTATAAATATCAGCTGTGAAATAAGAAGCTTGGATACCAGCGACTTTTAGTTCGTCTACCATCTCTTGAAGCTTCACGGCATTTCGCGCAACTAATGCAATTTGAAAGCCTTCCTTACCGAAGCGCTTGGCCAAGGACAATCCGAATCCCTTACCTGCTCCAATTATCGCTATTGTTTTCATACGTTGACCTCCTTTTTTGAATTAATGAAGTTTTATTGCGTTTGACGTTTTTAATTGTAGAACGTAGAATTAAACCATTCAATGGTTAATATTCAGCGATATGATAATTAATAGTCAGATTCTCTTGATTTGACCATTATCTTTATTGGATGGAGAGTTTACAAATGGGTAAAGACAAGGTGGACTTACGTATTCTAAAAACAAGGAAGGCCATTAAAGAAGCCTTCTTGACGCTACTTCAAACGAAAGGCTACGAACGGATAACCATACAGGACATTGCCGACGAAGCCATGATAAATCGAAACACTTTTTATTTACACTATGTGGACAAGCCTGATTTGATGGAGTATTTATGTCAGGAAAGCATGGAAAAATTAAATGTTTGCTTTGACTTGGATATGAAAGATAAAGATATCCATGCAATAGATAAGGAAATGTTTATCTCAAGCTTAAGCGAAATGTTTAAAGCTATAGAAGCCAACATTGTTTTCTTTAGAACGATGCTTAGTCAGAATGGTCAACCTAACTTCTCAACTTATTTAAAGGAAGCATTAAAAGATTTTATTCTTTCTGGTATTGGTGATCATAATCAAAAAATGAAAGTCGGATTGGAGTACATAATTTCAGGGTTAGTAGGCGTGATTTGTATGTGGATTTTAGATCCAGAGTATTTGGTAGTTGAAGAGGTCATCGAACATTTGAGCGAAATTCATTTTAATAACGTTTTGGACTTGTTAAAAGACATTTAATGGAAACAGTTTGGGAGATACCTTATTAGGGTCCCCACCACATCGCCGTCAACTAAAAAACAAATTACCCATGCCTATCAAGCCAATCTAATCATGTATCCCCTATACGAGAAATACGCTATTCTTTTCGTAGAATCATTGAAAAGGATGGCATTTTTTATGGATATTTCACTCTCAGAAGAATTGCGTCTCTTCGCTTAGGAATTACAATGTCATTTATCCCCTGAAATCCTTCATAGACTCGCAAAAGATGTAGGATTTGTCCGTCGGATAAGTAAATACAGTGGGCAAGACCTTGTGTCACTGTGCGTCTGGCTCAGTCAAGAAGTTGCATCTACGTCTCTCAACCAACTATGAAAGACGAATTGAAATAAAACAAAGACACCTAATCCTACTTAACAGATTAGGTGTCTTTGTTTTATTTGTCTTTACTATACTTTTTTGGACAATCTAGTGATTCCTATTAAAAGAAAAACTATACTTAGTACCCATAATAATCCGGCTTGTGCCATGCTTACAGAGTTTTGCTCAGATACCATAAAATCATTCTTAAAATTCGGACCAATTATTAAATTAGTGAAAATAAACATACCAAATCCAAGTATTAAAAAATGAAGTATGAACCAAATATATCCGGCCCCTTTGTATATTATCCATAATAATATGTTATTTGTATCTCTTATGATGTCCCAGTACTTTTATTCAAGGTATAATGGTATCAGTTATAGAAACGGAATACAAAGAGTGCCATTTCATCCATAATGTATGAGATGGAGTTGATTCGAATGTAATTCAT